>PXQH01000029.1 GCA_003022125.1 Cyanobacteria bacterium QS_8_64_29
GCACGGTGGGAGTATAGACGCGCAGGATGGCATCGACCAAATGCAGGACACCAGGCTTGAGCGATCGCGCATCCTCTACTTGCCGGGCCACCTGCTGCAAAAAGCTCGACTCGCCCACGGCGGTAGCCCGTACCAGCAGCGTCCCCGAGCCGTTGATAGATCCGCCAATCGCCACGCTGCCCTCGGCCTTTTCTTCCGGGATGGGTTCCCCAGTCACCAGCGACTGGTCCACTGCCGAGCGGCCGTCGACTACCTCGCCATCCACCGGAATGTGCTCGCCGGGGCGCACGCGCACCCGATCGCCTACTTGCACCTCGCTCACCCCCACTTCCTGCTCCTGCCCGTCGCGCAGAACCCGGGCCGTATCGGGCTGCAACGCCAGCAGCTTGCGCACGGACTGGGAGCTGCGCGTTTTGACCAACAGGGCCAGCCAGATGTGGTAGTTGCTCACCAGCACGCTCACGGCAAAAAAGGCGGCTGTGGGGTAGTCGGGGAGCGGGAAGCCTAGGCCGATGAGGCCGCCTGCCAGACCGGCAAAAGCCGCTGTCTCCAGCAGTACGTGCTGGTTGAGGATGCGGCGGCGCAGGGCCTGCAACGCCATGCGCAGGATGTGGGCGCCACCCCAAAGACAGCGGCGATCACCAAAGCACCGGCGATCCAGGGCACGGCCGCTGCGCCCACGCCCGCCGCGCGAGCGCCTAGCGGTGCGGCGAGCAACAGCCCCACGCCCGCGGTGGCCGCGCCTGCGTGGCCCCGGCCTTGCGGGCGCACGAGCAGGTAAGTCACCCCCAGCAAGCTGGCTGCCACTAGCGCCGGCACCAGCGCCGAGAGCGGGCCCGTTACCTCGACCGTTAGGCCGATGGTCAGCAAACTCAAGCTGCTGGCAGCCAGCAGCCGCTGCCCCTCGCGGATGAGGTTGCGCTCTTGCTCGGCAAAGGGCTGGACCTTGCGCGGATCGCGGGTGCTGTAGCCCACGGCGCGCAGCGTTTGGGCCAGCTCTTCAGGGCGGATGCGGTCCCGCTCGTACTCCACCAGCGCCTGTTCGTGGGTGAGGCTGACTGCCACCTTGCGCACGCCCGGTTTTGGCTCAGCGCCTGCTCGATGGTGCCGGTGCACAGCGAGCAGTGCAGGCCGCCGAGCTGCGCCCGGAAGCGATCGACGCCAGGGGTATGGGTGGACTCCTCCACCCAGGGTCGGGAAGCGGTTGAGGGTGTCATGCTGCCACCTCGTAGCCGGCTTGCGCGATCGCGGTGCGGATGGTAGCGGGGGAGGCGCGCGTTTCGTCAAAGACGATGCGCACTTGACCGCTTTGATGGTCCGCCTCAACCCGAAACACGCCCTCGAGCTGGGTCAGCACCTGAGAAAGGCGCGATTCGCAACCGCTACAGCGCATGCCGCTGACTGGAAGTTGCGATGTTTGCATGGCAACCCTGTGGGAACTCGGCCCGATCTGGTGTAATTCTTATAGCTGGCTTGAAGGTCAAGGGGCTAGAATTGCAATCCCCAAGCCTTGCTTTGCCATGTCGCACCCCCAGTTGTTAATTGGCGAGCTCGCCCAGCGCACGGGCATCTCACGGCAAGCGATCCGTTACTACGAGCGGATTGGGGTACTCGAGCCCCCGCAGCGCAGCGCCAACGGCTATCGCCGCTACAGCCCACAAGCCCAGCGCCGCCTGCAATTCGTGCGCCAAGCGCAGCAGCTCGGCCTGAGCCTCGATGAAATCAAGGCCTTGCTGGCCGCCGAGCGCGCCGGCCGCGCCCCCTGCCGCGAGCTCAAAGCCATGCTGGAGCGGCACCTGGCGACCCTGGACGAGCGCATCCGGCAAATGCAGGCGCTGCGCGCCCAGTTGGCCGGCCGCCACCGCGCCCTGGAAGCCGCCCAGCCCCAGGCAGCGGCCGCGCGACCCGAGGAGCCGATTTGCCCGGTCTGCAGCGCTGCGGAAGCTGCCAGCCCCGATCAGCGCACCTCCGGGTAGAACCGCTTGAGGCGGTGCGCCGGCACGCCCAGACCCCACCCCACGCCCAGGGCCAAGTAGGTGGCATGGGCTCTGAGCGCGCCCCAGCGGGCGACGCGGCGATCAGAGGCTTGCACCACGCGGTTGAGTTGGACCAAGCGGCCCCAGTGGTGGAGCCGCAAGCACAGATCCGCCTCTTCCATTAGCGGCAGCCGCGCGTCAAAGCCGCCGCACGCCCAAAAAGCCTGCCGGCGGCAGAACAGGACCTGATCGCCAAACAGCAACCGCAAGCCGCGCCCCAGGCGATGCGGGCGCAGCAGCAAGGGGCCGTAGTACGTCTTGAGGGCATTGTGGGCGACAAGGCCCCAGCAGGTGCGCTCTGACCCGGCCATGAGCGAGAGGAAACCGCCGCCAACAATTGCCGGGCGTTCCAGGGTCTGCTCGATGAGGGCCACGCCATCGTCCGGCATGAGCGTATCGGCATGCAAAAAGCACAGCCGGTCGCCGCTGGCGGCGCGGGCACCGCAGTTCATTTGGGCAGCGCGCCCGCGTTCGGGGCTGGCGATCGCGCGCAGCGGCACTTGCGCGAACCAGCGCCGGGCGATCCGCTCGCACGCCGCGACGGTGCCGTCCTGGCTGCCGCCATCCACCACCCAAATCTCGCGGGGCGGCGGCTCCAGCAACGCCAAGTGGCGCAGCGTCCGCTCGATGCCGCGCGCTTCATTGAGCGCCGGGATGATGATGGAGGTGCGCGCCATCCTGCTGCGCGCTAGCTCACCCGGAAGCGCCGCAGGCGCAGGGCATTGGTCAGCACCGAAACAGAGCTCAGGGCCATGGCGCCGCCTGCAATGACGGGGTTGAGCAGCCAGCCAAACAGCGGGTAGAACGCGCCGGCGGCCAGGGGGATGCCCGCCGTGTTGTAGACAAAGGCAAAGAACAGGTTCTGGCGGATGTTGTGCAGCGTGGCGCGGCTGAGGCGAATGGCCGTGGCAATGCCGCTCAGATCGCCCGAGATCAGCACGATGTCACCGGTGGCGATCGCAATGTCGGTGCCGGTGCCGATGGCAATGCCCACATCCGCTTGGGCCAGGGCCGGGGCATCGTTAATGCCGTCGCCCACCATGGCGACGGTTTTGCCTTCCCCTTGCAGCGCTTTGATGCGCTCGGCTTTGCGATCGGGGCGCACGCCGGCCTCAACGCGCGGGATATCCACCTCGCGGGCGATCGCCTGCGCCGTCGCTTCGCTGTCGCCAGTGAGCATGACCACCTCCAGGCCCAGGCGGCGCAGGGTGCCGACGGCCTCGGCCGAACCGGGCTTGAGCGTATCTGCCAGGCCCAAAACCGCTTCCACGCGATCGGCCACCGCTAGCCAAACGGCCGTTTTGGCCTCGGCCCCTAGGCGCTCGGCGCTGGCCTGCAGCGGCTCAGTGTCCAGGCCCAGTTCCTCCAGCCAATCCCGCGTGCCGATCCGCACGGTGCGATCAGCAACCTCACCGCGAACCCCGCGGCCGGTTATCGCCTCGAACCCCGCAACCGCCGGCAGGCTCTGCCCGTCGATGCCCTGCGATCGCGCGTACTCGACGATTGCGGCTGCCAGCGGGTGCTCGGAATTGCGCTCTAGCGCCGCCGCCAGGCGCAGCAGCTTGGTGCGATCGCCGGCCTCAGTGGCAACAATGCAATCGGTGACGCTGGGCTTGCCGGCAGTTAGGGTGCCGGTTTTATCCAGCACCACCGTCTGGAGCTTGCGCGCGCTCTCCAAGTTCTCGGCGCCTTGAATCAAAATGCCGTTCTCGGCGCCTTTGCCCGTGCCCACCATGATGGAGGTGGGCGTAGCTAGCCCCAGCGCGCAGGGGCAGGCGATGACCAACACGCTGGCCGTGTTAACCGTGGCCAGGGTGAGGTTGCCGGTGAAGTTGAACCACAGCACGAAGGTGGTGATCGCGATGGCAATGACGGTGGGGACGAACCAGGCTGTGACCCGATCGGCCAGGCGCTGGATGGGGGCTTTGCTGCCCTGGGCCTGCTGCACCAGCTGCACGATCTGCGACAGGAGCGTGTCCTGCCCCACGCGCGTGGCGCGGTACTGCAAGCGCCCCGTTTGGTTGATGGTGGCGCCAATGACCTCATCACCCGCTTGCTTGCCGGCCGGGATGGGCTCGCCCGTCACCATGGACTCATCCACGGTGGAGCTCCCCTCCACTACCTCACCATCAACTGGCAGCTTCTCGCCAGGCCGCACCAGCACGATGTCGCCTACTTGAACCGACTCGATGGGCATCTCCTGCAGCTCGCCCAAGCGCAGGATGCGTGCGGTTCGGGCTTGCAGCCCCATGAGCTTGCGAATGGCTGCCGAGGTTTGCCCGCGGGCGCGGTTTTCCAGCAAGCGCCCCAGCAAAATGAAGGTCACAATGACGGCCGCGCTGTCGTAGTAAGGCTCGGCGGCCAGGCCCTGGGCCTCAAACCAACCCGGCACCAGCGTCACGGCCAGCGAGTACAGATAGGCCACGCCCGTGCCCAGCGCCACCAGCGTGTTCATATCGGCAGCGCGGCGCCGGAAGGCTTTGGCGGCGCCCACAAAAAACAACCGCCCGCACCAGAACATGACTGGCGTTGCCAATACCAGCTGCACCCAGGGGTTGCCCAGCCAACGCATCAGGGCCGATTCGGCCTCAAAGCCCAGCATGGCAGGCAGGCTGCCGACGACGATCGCGGCGCTCAAAACGGCGCTGACCGCAACTTTGCGCTGCAGCTCGCGCCGCTCGGCATCGCGCGCTCGGTCTTGCTCGGCCGCGCGATCGGCGCCCATTTCCTCCAGCGGGTAGACGCTGTAGCCGGCATCGGCCACCGCTTGCTGGAGGGCTTCCAGATCCAGCGCTTCCGCTTCAACCGTGGCCTGCTCGGCCCCGAAGTTGACCTCGGCGTGGCGCACGTTGGGGGCCGAGGCGAGCGCCTGCTGCACTGTATCGGCGCAGGCAGCGCATTTCATACCGGTGACTTTGAGCTGTTGCGTTGGCATGGCGTCGCTTAGTGGCAGCAAGCTGGGCACTGCTTAGCGCTGGGCGCGCTTGCGCCGGCAAGGCGGGCGCGCCTGCAGCCACATGCCAATCCCGGAACCGGCCAGGACCAGGACGCCCAGCGCATTGAGAAACGGATAAATGCCCTCCAGGTTGATGGGGCCGAAGTTGCCGCGGTGCAGCAACAGCAACCAGCGGAAGTCGCTGGCCTGATCGGCCATGGTCGCGATCCGAAACAGGGATCCGGTAATGGCACTCAGCAAAACCGGAAACACCATGATGGGTGCGAGCCAGAAATGCAGTTGGCGCAAGCGCAGTTTGGTCATCTGAGCTGGCAATTAGCGATGGATCTGGCGCCGCAGCAGTGCTAGCAGGAGCGGCCCTACAATCAGCAAGCCTAAAACGGAAAGGCCGTCGCCCGGCAGTGGGTTCGCATCCGCTGCTGGGGAAGCCGGCTGCTCGGCCTGAGGGGCTTGCTGGGGCGTTGCGGAGGTGCTTGGGCTGGGTTGCGGCTGCACGTTAGGAGGGTTAGAACCGCTTTCGGTTGCTTCTGTCCCCGCATTGTCCTGCGGGGCTTGCTGGGAATTGGGTCCGGTCGCCTCCGTCCCCGACTCCGCCGGAGCGGGCTCTTGCTGCTGTTGAAAGTGGCCGCTGTGCGCCAGCAGTCGCTCGGTGAGATGGGTTGCCATGGCGACGATCCCTCCTAGAAGCGCAGATAGGCCCATCCGCAACCTAAGCGCTACTGGCAGGGCGCGTCCAATACGATTGGGGTTCGCTAGCGATACCTAAAACGTATTGCCCAAGTCAGTTGGTGCGGCGATCTGCCGTACCGACTCCAGAAACGCGCGCGCCAGCGGTCGCGCCCGCTCGGGCTGCCAAGCCAGCGCAAACGACAGCTGGGGCACTAGCGGCTGCAGGGCACAAGTAGGTTCCTTCCGCGCCCCAGCTTGGCAACGGTGCAGCAGTTGCAGCTCAATGTTGGGCTCGCTCATGCTTGCCTGCAGTAGGCAATGCCGTTTAGGTGGGCCTATTGGGTCGCAAGTCCGCATAAAGTTGCTTTATCAATAGCATGACGGATCGAGATTGCCTAGCGCACGCAGTGGCGCTGCTGCTGGCTAAAATTGGTAAAAAACAACAATTGGGTTGTTTTTTGTCGGTTTTGGTGGTTCTGCCGAGCGCCGCAATGCCGTTAGGTAGCTCGCGATCGCCTCGCGAAGGCGCAACCGTAGCGATGGGGATGCCATGACAGCCCAATCCAGCCCCGAGCCCAACGCCCGCTCAGATGCCCAGTCAGCGGCCGAGATTGCCTCGCCCGATTTTACGGCCGCGCCGCGATCGCCCGCCAGCAATTTTGATACCCACAATCCGCCCGAACCCGAGCTGATCGACGACTGCGTTCACTGCGGGTTCTGCCTTGCCACCTGCCCGAGCTATCGGGTCATTGGCAAGGAGATGGACTCGCCGCGGGGGCGCATCGATCTGATGGATGCCGTCAATGACGGGCGCGCTCCCCTCAGCTCAGCAACCATCCAGCACTTTGACACCTGCCTGGGTTGCCTGGCCTGCGTTAGCGCGTGCCCCTCGGACGTGCAGTACGACAAGCTCATCGCCGCTACGCGGCCGCAAGTCGAGCGCAACTACGACCGCAGCTGGCGCGATTGGCTGGTGCGGCAGCTTATTTTCCAGCTGTTCCCCTATCCCAACCGGCTGCGGCCCCTGCTGGCGCCGCTGTGGTTCTACCAGCGCAGCGGCCTACAGGGGCTGGTCCGCCGCAGCGGGTTGCTGGAGCGGCTCTTCCCGCGGCTGGGGGCTATGGAGAGCATCTTGCCGCGCATCACCGCCGATGCGTTCCGCGATAGCTACCCCGAGGTCATCCCGGCCCAAGAGACCAAGCGCTATCGGGTGGGGCTCATTTTGGGCTGCGTCCAGCGCCTGTTTTTCTCCCCCGTCAACGCCGCAACCGCGCGCGTGCTGAGCGCCAACGGCTGTGAGGTCGTCGTGCCGCGATCGCAGGGCTGCTGCGCGGCGCTGCCTGAACACCAGGGCCAAGAAGAACAGGGCAAAGCGTTGGCGCGGCAAATGGTTGATGCCTTCGAGGGCACCGGGGTGGATGCCGTCATTATCAACGCGGCCGGCTGCGGCCACACGCTCAAAGAGTACGGCAACATCCTGGCCGACGACCCTCAATACTGCGAAAAGGCAGCCGACTTTGCCGACAGCGTTAAAGACGTGCAGCAGTTTCTGGCCGAGGTGGGCATGACTGCCGAGCTCTCGCCGCTCACCCAAGGCGAGTTCAACGTGGTCTATCAGGATGCCTGCCACCTGCGCCACGGCCAGCAAATCAGCCTGCAGCCGCGCCAGCTGTTGCAGCAGATCCCGGGGCTCAAGTTGCGCGAGCCAGCGGATGCGGCGCTGTGCTGCGGCAGCTCCGGGGTTTACAACATGCTGCAACCGGGGGTAGCCGACGAGCTCGGCGATCGCAAAGTTGACAACTTGCTCGCCACCGGCGCGGACGCGATCGCCTCGCCCAACCCCGGCTGCTCGCTGCAGATCCAAAAACACCTGCGCCGCAAGGGCCGGACGATGCCGCTACTGCATCCCATGGAACTGTTCGATCGCGCCATTCGCGGGACTGGCATCGAGCTGTAGCGGCTGCTTCCCTGCCCACTGGGCACACCACGGTTAAAGGAGGAGAGCGGAACCAATGACAGTCATCAGCGAGACGCCCGCATTCTGCCAAGGCATCCAGTACTGGCGAGAAGACTATCCCGAGCTGGAGCGCCACGGGCAGACCCCCGCCATCGGGCCCAACCA
>PXQH01000030.1 GCA_003022125.1 Cyanobacteria bacterium QS_8_64_29
GTGTAGGTAGCCTCCACCTGCTCAAAATAGACGCCGCGCTTGCGGCAGACCCAAGCTAGGACGCTCAGGAACTCGCCCCAGGCGGCGTCGAGCGTTTGCTTGCCGAACTGGCTGCGGGCAAGTGCCTTAAGGTTGAGCGCCTCGGCATATAGCAATCGTAGACTACACGTGAACGAAACAAATCTATTGAGGTAACCCCGAGATCGGCTCAAACAGGGGGTTATGTCTCTTGGCACCAGGAATGCCAACTCGTTCACGAATCAAGTGGTTTTGCTATAGTTAGCCGCCCTAAAGGGCGGGGCTTGTATCCCGCTAGCTTCGGTTAGCGGCAGGTTGCGCGCCGTGTAGGGCACGATCAGCGCCAGGTCGTTATTGCCCAAATCCAGCGCGCGCACGAGCTCGAACAGCCCCAAAAACAGCAGGACGTAGGGAAACAGCACCACGATCGGCACGCCAACGACATAGAACCGGCGGCCGGGGAAGTTGAGCCGCGCCAGGGCGTAGGCCGCCGACGCACCGGTCGCCAGGCACAGGCCGGTCGCGTAGGCTTTCCTTTTGTAGGCGATCGCCGCAACCTGCGTCCTGAGCGGCTTTACAGATCGTCATTAGCCGGCGGCGCGGCTGCCTCCAGCAGGGCCTGCCGGTAGCGGGCATCCGCCTGGCGATCGGTGGGGACCTCCAGCACGCGCAGGCCGGTCTCGGGGAGCGGGTTGAGGGCTTCCTGCAGCCGCTGCCAGCTGGCAATCCGCTCGTGCACCACGCCGTAGGCGGCACACAGATCCGCTAGCGCCACGGGTTGGGGCGTAGCAAAGTAGTCCTCGAACGGCGGCTCGAATCCGGCGATGGGCAGCCCCTCAAAAATCCCGCCCCCGCCGTTGGCAATGGCAACCACCGTCAGGTGCCCTACCCAGCGATTGCGCTGCAGCCAGCCGTTGGTGTCGTGCAGCAGCGCCAGGTCGCCGGTGAGCAAGGCGCTGGGGAGCTGGCGGTGGGCCAGGCCCAGCGCCGTGGAGAGGGTGCCGTCGATACCGTTGGCCCCGCGGTTGCAAAACGGCCGAATGCCGCGCGCGTTGGGCGGCCAAAACCATTCCACGTCCCGCACGGGGGTGCTGTTGGCCACCAGCAGTGGCGTCGCCGGTGGGAGCGACTGGGCCAGCAGCCAGGCAACTTTACCTTCAAATAGAGTCTCGGTGGCGGCCAGGGCGCGATCGAGCTGCTGCCGGCAGTGCGCTTCCGCTTGCTGCCACTGGCGGCTGTAGGGCGAGGGCTCGGTTGCGGCTGGCGCGGGCGCGCGCTCGGCGACCGCGGCTGCCAACCGTTCGATGGAGATGGGAAAGTGCTCGCTGTGCCCGTGCAGGGGGTCAAAATTATCGGCGCTGGGGTCGACGACCCAGCGCTGCGGCTGGGCGTCGCTCATCCACTGGCGCAGGACCTTACTGGTAGGGAGCGCACCCGCTTGGATGACCATGGCTGGCGCCAGGTCGCGCGCCCACTGGGGCTGGCGCAGGATGCTGTCGTAGGTGGAGACGAGCTCGGGCTGATGCCCGGCGTGGTTGCGTAGCGGCGAGAGCCCCTCGGCCAGCACCACCCACCCCAGCGCGCGCGCCAGCCGCGCGATCGCCGCGCTGTAGGCTTGCGGATCCGGCGGCTGCGCCACCCCGGCAATAATGAGGCCGCGCTCGCAGCGCTGCCAGCGCTCCATCGGCAAGGCTGGTTCGGGTTCGGCGACCGAGCGGGGCGGCGGCGCAACGCCGCTAAAAAAGGTATCGGGGTTAGGTAAGTCTTCCAGGGGCGGATCCGCCGGAACCGGCGCCAGCGGCTCCCGGAACGGGACGTTGAGGTGAACAACCCCCGGCACCGGGAGCAGTGATCGCCGCACGGCCTGCAGCAGCGTTTGCCGCAGGTAGCGCAGCAGCGCGCTGTCGGTGCCGGGCAGGGCCAGCTCGGCTTGCCAGCGCGGGTAGGCGCCGTAGAGCTTTTGCTGGTCGATGGCCTGTCCGGCGTGGCAGTGGCGCAGCTCCGGCGGGCGATCGGCGGTGAGTGCCAGCAGCGGCACCTGACTCTCGCTCGCCTCGATCGCCGCCGGATAAAAGTGAGCGCCGGCCGTCCCGGAGGTGCAAACCAGCACGGCCGGGCGGCGCGCTCGCTTGGCCCAGCCCAGGGCAAAGAACGCCGCCGAGCGCTCGTCCAGAATGGGGATGGCCTCAATGTGCGGATGCTGGGCGAAGGCTACTGCCAGTGGTCCGGAGCGCGAGCCCGGACAGACAATCACCACCGTCACCCCCGCGCGCCAGAGCGTCTCGGCCGCGACTGAGGCCCACAGGGTGTTAGCGTTGCGCCCATCGAGCTGCATAAGCGCCACGCCGTGCGACTGTGCCATGTCCGGGCGCCATCCTAGACCATCACCGCAGTCCCAGCAGGCGGCGCTCGCAGCACGGCTACCGGCCCAGCCGGGCACCTACGTGCTTTTGTTGGCATGTGCCCGCCAACGGCAATGCGCGATCGGCCGCTTGGGCCGCGTGACGCTCCAGCCCGGGATTTACGCCTACGTGGGGAGCGCTTTGGGGCCGGGCGGCCTGCGCGGGCGGCTCAAGCACCACTTGGCGGCCGCGCCCCGGCCGCGCTGGCACATCGACTGGTTGCGGCGCGCCAGCGAGCCGGTCGCCGTTTGGCTGCAAGCAAGCCCGCAGCGCCAGGAGTGCGCTTGGGCTACCCTGCTGGCTGAGCGTGCCACGCCGGTTGCAAGCGGGTTCGGCAGCTCCGATTGTCACTGCCGCACGCACCTGTTCTACTTGCAGCGCGCGCAGCGCTCGAGCCTGTATGCGCAACTATAGCAACCGCAGACCACACGTGAACGAAACAAATCTATTGAGGTAACCCCGAAATCGGCTCGAACAGGGGATTATGTCTCTTGGCGCTAGGAATGCCAACTCGTTCACGAATCAGGTAGTTTTGCTATAGTCCAGCAGGTTGGCGCGTTGCAGGCTTTCTCTGCTCAGCCCAGCTAGCCTGCTTTTAGCGCGCCAGCAGCCAGCCGTAGCTTAGGGCCAGCAGAACGGCAACGCCGACGATCGTTTCTCGCTGCTCGTGCCAAAAGTTTTGCAAGCTGTAGCGCAGCATGGCCAGCGATTCGCGCCGCGCTTGGCCCAACTCGGCCATGAGGGCTTTGACCTCGGCATCCACCTCTTGCGGCGATAGCTCGTTGCGCTTGTAAGCTGCCTCAACTGCATCGAGCTTGCGCCAGTACTCCTGCGTGGCTTGGAGCAAGTTGGGCGTCATGGCTGCCAGTTACATCGTATTAAGCTCTGTTATAAATTGTAACCTGCCATTTTCGCGTTCGCTGCCGGGCTAGGAGCGCTCGCTCAGCCACGCGATCGCGCCGCGAATCCAGCTGTCGGCATCGGTACTAGCGGCTATCTCGGCATTGGCGGCCACGGCGGCGATCGCCTGCTCGATTTCGTCGTTGCTGTAGCCCAGCGCCGATAGGGTCAGCCCCACCTCCTCGCGGATGGCGGGGTTGGGGACCGCCTCAGGCTCGGCGCGCTCGCTGGGGGCAGGCGCCCAATCCGCCAGTTGCTTTTTGAGCTCTAGAGCCATGCGCTCGGCGGTTTTGGGGCCAATTCCGGGCACGCGAGCGATCGCGGCCGTATCCTCGCTGGCGATCGCTTCGGCCAAGCGGCGAACCCCCAGCGCGTCAATGGCAGCCAGGGCAAGCTGGTTGCCCACTCCCGTTACCCCCACCAGCTGGCGAAACAGATCCCGCTCGGCGGCCGAGCCAAAGCCGTAGAGC
This sequence comes from Cyanobacteria bacterium QS_8_64_29, assembly GCA_003022125.1. NCBI lineage: Bacteria > Bacillati > Cyanobacteriota > Cyanobacteria bacterium QS_8_64_29. Next base: position 3,791 of record PXQH01000030.1, read on the forward strand.
ACTAGCTGGTCTTCGCGCAGTTGCAGGTGGGTAAAGATGCGGCAGTTGCCCTCGCCGGCGCGAGCCAACTCGCGGGCTAGCTGCGATGGAATTTGGAGCTCGTAGCCCACGCCGTTGACTTCCAAGGTCAGGTGGCTGCGATCGCCGGGGGTCACGGCGACGGCGCGGCCGCGCAGGTAGTCCATCATGGCGAATCCAGCCACCCCCAGTGCCTCAAGCCCTCGAGGATGCCCGCCGCGCAGGGCGCCTGGGCGAGGTAGCGATCGCGGCTGGGGCGCTGGGCGCACCACTGGCGCAACTCCGGTTGGGCGTTGCCCACCGCAATGCCGCGCGCGTTCTCGAGCGCTAGCAGGGCAATGTCGTTGCCCGAATCCCCGCAGACAACCGTGCGATCGTCCTCCCAGCCCCAGACCTGTTGCAGGTAGCGCACGGCCGCGCCCTTATCGGCCTGCTGGGGGACAATGTCGAGGTGCTGGCCGCTGCTGTAGATGAGCTGGACGGCCAGGCCTTGCCGAGCCAGCTCGGCTTCCAGCTGGGGCAGCACTCGCTCGCTGGCGCTGGCCTCCAGGTCGCAGCTGACTTTGAATGCCCCCTGCTCGGAGGTGGGCTGGAAGGTTAGATCCGCGTAGCGGGCCGCGATCGCCAGGACCTGCTCGCGGCTCCAGTGCTGGGCCAAGCGCTGCGACCACCCTGCATCGGCAACGCCGGCGGCCAGATCGAAATAAATCTCGGTCCCAACGGCCGCAATGAGCGCATCGGGCGGTAGCAGCGGCTGCTCGCGCGCCAACGACTGGTAGAGTGCCAGCGAGCGCCCGGTGGCGTAGGCAATCTGGGTGCCGTAGGTTTGGCGGTGCTGCGCCAGCCGGTGGTTGAGGGTCTCGAGGGCCTCGGCATCACCCACCAGCGTGCCGTCCAAATCGGAGACGAACAAAAAAGCGTGCAACAGATGATGCTGCCAGCGACTGCTGTTCTGTCAGAGTAGGCGGTCCTGGGGCACCTCGCAACGGCCCAAGCGGACGGCAAAGGAGCAGCCATGCCCGAGCGAGCGCGACGCCGCTGGTCGCCGGCCCTCAACCGCACTATCTGGATTCTGGCGGCGGGCCGCTTGCTATCGCAAGTGGGCACGGGCTTCACGCTGTTCTACGCTCCCATCTTTTTTGTTAACCAAGTCGGGCTCTCGGCGACGCGCGTGGGCGCTGCCTTGGGCAGTGGCCAGATCTCGGGGATTGCGGGGCGCTTTTGGGGCGGCTCGCTGTCCGATGCGGCGCGCTGGGGCCGGCGGCGAACGCTGCTGCTGTCGGCGGCGGTCTCGGCGCTGGCGGATGTGGCGCTGGCCCTGACCGATGGCTTTGGGCTGCTGCTGCTGGGCAACCTGCTCATGGGGTTGGGGGTGGGGCTGTATTGGCCGGCTACCGAGGCGGTGGTGGCCGATCTGACAGCGCCGGCCGAGCGCAACGAGGCCTTTGCCATCACGCGCTTGGCCGACAGCTTGGGGCTGAGCGTGGGTGTGGTCCTGGGTGGGGGACTGATCGCCTCGGCTGGGGCTTACCGGGCGCTGTTTGCCATCGACGGGCTGTCGTTTCTGGCTTTTTTTGCCGTCATTTACTGGGCCGTGCCCGAGACCCGCCGCCCGCAAGCTGCCGGCGGCGACAACCGCTGGGGCCAAAACTGGCTGGCCGCGTTGCGCGATCGCGCCTTGATGGTCTATGCGGCCGCCAACGTGCTGTTCACCACCTACATTGCCCAAATCCAGAGCACCCTGCCGCTGTACCTGCGCAACTACGTCGCCGGCACTGAGGGCGAGGCGGGCCTGAGCGCCACCACCTTGGGCGGGGCATTTACCTGGCACATTGCCTTTGCCGCGCTGGTGCAGCTACCAGTGGTCCGCGCGCTCAACCGGGTCAGCCGAGTGCGGGCGCTGGCGGTGTCGCTGCTGCTGTGGGCGCTGGGGTTTGGCTTGGTCTGGGCGGCCGGCCAGCTTGCGGCCGGTGCGCTCGTGGCCGTGGTGCTGGCGTTGGCGGTCCTGGCGCTGGGCATTGTCACCTACACGCCCTCGGCCTCTGCCCTAGTGGCGGACATTGCCCCCGAGGCCCGCCGCGGCGTCTATTTGTCCGTCAACTCGCAGTGTTGGGCGATCGGCTATCTCATCGGCCCGCCGCTGGGCGGGTGGGCGCTCGATCGCGCCCGCTACGTCACCGACGGCTTTTGGCTGGTGGCGGCAGCCAGCACCCTGGCCGGCATGCTGATTTTGCGCGCCCTGGCGCGCCTGCTGCGGCGCCGACTGGTCGAATAGTAGGCGTTCAGCACAGACTCGGGGGTAATGGGTTGCACTTTTTAACGATCTGTTACATAATGCTTAATAGAGCTTAACAACCGCTGCAGTCGCTAGGAGCTAAAGCCCATGTTTGCCATCCTCATCGCCCTGTTTGCCGTCGGTTTTGCCGCCGCTGCCCTGCTGGGTACCCAAGCCTACTTCCGCGGCGAGCAGAGCAAGCCCATCCACGATCGCAACTGGCGTTCCGCCTCGTTCGCGCAACTGGCCGAATCCATTACAGGCACGGCCATGGACTACAACCAACGCGTCCCGGCCAACGGCATGGATACCTTCGTGGGCAGCAACCTGCCACGCTAACCCGTTCCGCGCGCGCAATCTCCCGGATCGCACCCCGTCCCCACCTGCCTTGCAAGTGGGGATTTTGTTGTTGGGCCGCAGCTAGCTAGTCCACCTCAATCTCAAGGTCGCCCGCTTGGGCTTCTAGATCTGAATCATCTCTATCGTCGCGATCCCGCTCGAAATCGCGATCGCAGCTCCGGCCGCTGGGGTGGCGCTCGATGCTCCCCCGCTTGCAGCGATAGCCCCAAGCTGGCGCCTGCGGTGGCGGTCCTTGGCGGCGCTGCAAGCGCCGGTCGCGACGGTCCTCCGCATCTGAGTCCACTCGAATTGTTGCGTCCGCGCGGTGCTCTGCATGCTCGGCAAGCGGGCCAACGCGGGCCGGTTGCGCTTGGGCACTTGGAACGGTGGCGCCCAAGGCACCGAATGCGAGCAGTCCGCCAATCGCGAGGCCTTGTAGTTGGGTCATGCGATTGGTCCCATCAACTCTTCGCCAAGAGCGACGCTAGTTGCGCAATGGAAGTTCCGGCTGGGAGTTGGCAGCAACCTTCCAGACTCCTTGCAGGACGCAAGCGAGGCTATAGGCCAACACTCGAAGCTTGGTTGACTTAGTACTACAGCCGCGGTTTGGAGTTGGGCAGTCTAGATCGGTAGTGACAGCGTCGCGCAACGGCCTGGTGGTGGCCAGTGCGACCAAAGCAGCGCCTGCTCGGCACTCTGCAAGCTGGGCAGCACTATCGCCAGCAGTAGGCGTCGCACCTCAGGCTCATACCAATCCTCGTAGCTTATGCACTAGACGCGA
>PXQH01000031.1:0-21861 GCA_003022125.1 Cyanobacteria bacterium QS_8_64_29
CCGGGCGCGATCGCGGTCATGGCCGAGGCGGGCATCGACATCAGCCAGCAGCGATCGCAGGCCCTGAGCGAGTTCCAGCCCGAGGCCTACGACGCGGCTGTCTCGCTGTGCGGCTGCGGGGTCAACCTGCCCCAAGCGTGGCTGCTGCGCCCTATTTTCCAGGACTGGGCGGTTGCCGATCCGGCCGGGCAGCCGCTGGAGGCCTACCGGCAGGCGCGCGACGACATCCGGGAGCGCGTGGCGGCACTGTTGGCCCAGCTACCGGCCGGCCAGGGCTAGGCGCGGGCCAGTACCTGCTCGGTCAGGCGGCAGAAGGCGCAGATCTCGCCCGGCGTGGGCTGCCCGCACGACTGGCAGGCGTTGAGCTCGACCGCGTCGGCTTGCTCGAAGGGCTCGCGGGCGCGCTTGAGAAACTCAAACAGGAACTGATGCTTGGTTCCGGGGGACTCGCGCTCTAGGTGGTTGAGCATCTCTTTGTAGAGGTGAGAGCGCGTCCCCACCGCATTGGGGCACTCCTCGACGATGTAGTCGATGCCGTTGAGCACCGCGTAGGCGGCGGTCTCTTTTTCGGTCAGGCGTACCAGCGGCTTGATCTTGCGAACAAACCCCTGCGGGTTGCCCTCCAGAATGGGCGTCTGCCGCGCTAGGGCATCGGTGTTCCAGCGCAGGACGTTGCCCAGCAGCGTGGCAGCTTCGTCATCGAGGTTGTGGCCGGTGGCAACGGCATCGTAGCCGCCGTTGAGGGCTTCGCGGTTGAAGAGGTAGCGCTTGCTCAGCCCGCAGGCCGAGCAGGCCGGGCGGCGCGTATTCTGGGCTGCATCCGGGACATCAAAGCCGTAGGTCTCGGCTAGCGAGAGGTGGCGCAGCGTCGCGTTGCGCTCGCGGGCAAATTTTTGCACTTTCTCGCCCGAGGTTTGGGAGTAGCCGCCAATGCCCAAATCAATGTAGAGCCCGTCGGCGCGATAGCCAAACTGCAGCAGCACGTCCCACAGCACCAAGCTGTCCTTGCCGCCGGAGATGGCCACTAGGATGCGCTCGGTGGGATCGACCATGCGGAACTTGTTGATCGCCCGCCGCACCTGATTGTGAAAGTACTCGGTGAAGTGCTGGGCGCAGAAGGCGCTGTTGTGGCGTCGCAGCTCGATGGCGGCTTTGCCCTTACACTTGGTGCATTTCATGGTTGCACCCTCCCGAAACGGCCGACCGGATCTCGAGCTCGGTCCCCTCGGGCACGACCTCATCGGGGGTCAGCAGCGTGCCGTTGGCGATGGCGATGGTGGCTTCTGGGTTCATCTGCAGCTCTTGCAGGATGTCCTTAACGCGACGGCCGCCCGCGCAATGCCACTCCTGCTTCTGCGGCACGGTCATCAGAACCCGAACGCCGGTTGAGGCTTCTTGCTCGGCCATAGCTCGAAGCGATCGCAGCGCCTAGCGCGACGGCCAGAACCGCCACCGTTTGCCTAGCGTAGCAAAGTCGCGCCAGCCCAGGAACAGAATGGGGGTGTCGCGGGCCGGGCGCCGCTTGCCGCGGTGGACGTGCCGGACGTCAAAAATAAAGGGCGCATGGTCGCCATCGCTGGCCAGCTCCTGCACCACCGCCAGCTCAAAAGCGGTCGTGGCGCCGGTTGCGATCTGGGTCTGTTGCAGCGCGACGGCAGGCGCCAGCTCCAAGCCCAAGGCGCTGACTTTATCCGCGTTCCGCCCCGAGCGATAGCCGGCCCGGACCACCGCATGCCGCGCCTGCCACGGGAACAGGTGCAGGGCGGCCTCGCCCAACTCCCGCAGCAGCGCCAGCGAGTAGTTGCGGCGATCAACGGCGATCAAAAACCGAAACGGCTCTTTGGAGATGGGCGTCCACCAGGCAACCGGACTGGGATTGTCGCCCACCACCAAAAGCGCCAGGTGCAGCGGATAGAACCCGCTGTAGTAGCTCGGATCGGCCATGGTTGCTAGCCGCAAGTGCCCCGCCGGTCAGGGTAGCGGCTAGCCGTGCAGCGGCACCGTCCCCAGCGGCAGCAACGCCAGCAGCATCCACGGCCAAGCACCGCCGGTATCGCGCTGTTGCGCCTCAAGCGGCTGTGGGCTCAGCAGCGCCTCCACGCGTGCCTGCAAGTGGTGCGGCTCGCCGCTGCCGTGGAGGGCAGGCTGCCCATCGAGCGGCGTGCGGGCGGCGTGGCGCGCCATGGCAACCAGGGACTCGGCCAGCAGCAGCGGGTCGCACTCGCGGGCCGCGCGCGCGTCGGCGCGCAGCTCGCGCAGCAGCAGCAGCTCCTGCCACAGGGCGCGCGTGCCCGGCAGCCAAGCCGTCCAGGCTCGCAACCAGCCCAGCCAAAAGAACCAAAATGGGTCGCGGCACTCATAGTGGGCCCGCTCGTGGGCCAACACGGCCTGTAGGTGCGCGCCATCGAGCGCTTCCAGCAGCCCGCGCGTCACCACCAACTCGGGCTGCCAAAACCCGATCCGAGCGCTGTAGGGCAAGCGCTCGGGTACCAGGCGCGCCGGGCTGCCTTCCAGCTCAACCACCGGATGCGCGCGCGCTTGCTGCCAGGTGCGCCATCCCCGATAGGTCTGAACCCCCCAACTGAGCGCGGCAACGCCGAGCGTTCCCCAGGCCAGGCCGTAGCTGAGCCAGCCCACCTGCACCCCCAACATCCGGCCTTGCGGCCCCATTCCGGCGATCGCGCCCGCCGTTGCCAAAAGCAGCAGCGGCGGCAGCCCCAAGGCCACCAGCGATCGCTGCCAGCGCTGGCGCAGGGACCCCGCCTGGCTCGGCCGCTGCCAGCGCAACAGCAGGGCCCCGCCCAGCGCCACAACCAGCATGAGCAGATGCATCAGGGGTGCTCCTCATCCTGCTGGCGGCGAACGGCCTCCACGCGCGCCGCGATCGCCTCAATTTGCGCCAAGCTGGCTGCGTCCAGACTATCGGCAAACGAGGCGACCACATCCGGGTTGCTGACCGCCAGAAAGCGGTTGAGCCGCTCGTAGGCCTGCAGCGCGCGGGCTTGCTCGCGCGAGACTAGCGGTTGCCAGTAGCAAACCCCGTCCGCTTTGTCCGAGCGCACCCAGCGCTTGCGGGCCAGGCGGCGCAGCACCGTGGCCACGGAAGCGTACTCCAGCTCGCGATCCGGATCGGCCAGGATGCGGGCGTGAATGGCTTTGATGGTCGCGACCTCCAGATCCCAGAGAATCTCCAGGATCTCGGCCTCAAGCGGTCCCAGGGTCAGCTTTTGCGGGCGGTGCTCGGGAAGGGGCGTCATTGGCGGAAACCTGGCGGACGGCGCAGCCAACGGCCTAACAACCGAGCGCCCAGCGCGCCCAGTAGCGGCAGGGCCATCCCCAGCGCCTGGCCGGGCGCCACCGCGGAGGCAGGGGCAACCGCCGCGGCAGCCCCCGCAGGCGGTACCAGGGCCTGCCCGCCGCTTGCTCCCTCATCACGCGGGATCGTTCGCATGCCCATCCCCATAGGCGAGACTGTAACCATTCCCATGGAGACGGCCCCGGCGGTGAGGATGCCCATCGACACCCCACCCACCGAGATGACCCCCATGGGGATGACGGCAATGGCCACAATGCCGTGCGCCGAGACCCCAATGGCAATAACGCCGTGTGCCCCCACGCCAATGGCAATGATGCCGTGCGCGCCCACCCCAACCGAAACGAGCTGCCGTTTGGATGCGCGGGCTTGCATGGCGACTCCAGCTGGCGGCCGATGAAGCGAAACGCTCGCAATCCTAGTCGGCGCTGCCAGCGGCAGTCAAAAGACAGACTGTCCCAGGGCAGCAGGCGGTTAGGATGTGAGTGGCGATTGCGGCCGCATCGTTGCAAGCGCCCCAGACCATGGAAAAAACGCTGTTTGCCCAGCGAGAGGCAATCGAGGCCCAAGCCCTGTTTTTGGGCGAGGCCATCGATCTGCAAACCATCCAGAACAGCAGCGAGTGCTTGGCCTCCCTGCCGCTGGCAATCGGCGTTGAGGATAGCGGGTGCGCCATCTTGTTCCCCTACGGCGCGGCCGTTTTGTTCGGCCTGAGCGAGGCGGAGCAAACCAGCTTTTTACAAAAGCTCTCGCCGCTGGTGACCGAGCGCTTTGAGGCCCCCGAGACCGAAGAAGTCGAAATCCGGCTCAGCCCCCAGCAAAGCGAGCGTGCCAAAGACGGCATCGTTTGGCTGCAGGCCTTTAGCGTGTCGCGCCTGCAGCTGCTGGCCGATATTTTGGCCAAAACCGTGGTGCTGGCGCACTACGAAACCAGCGTGGCCGATGTCTTCGATCGCATCGAGCCGTTCGCGCTCAGCCTGCAGCAAAAGCAGCGCCACGGCGAAAAAGGCAAAGAGCTGCTGCGGCAAGTGGGCAGCTCGTTTTGGGTGCAGTACAAAACGGTAGGCCGGGTCGAGATCGTCGATAAGCCCGAGCTGCTGTGGGAAGCACCGGAGCTGGAGTATTTCTACTCGCGCCTGGAAGACGAGTACGAGATCCGCGAGCGGCACCTAGCGCTCGAGCGCAAGCTGGAGCTGATCTCCAAAACGGCGGTGACGGTGCTGGAGTTCATGCAGCACAGCAGCAGCCAGCGCGTGGAGTGGTACATCGTCATTTTGATTTTTATCGAAATCGTGCTGTCGCTGTACGGCATGTTCGTCCAAGGCGGCGGGCACTAGCCTCTAAGATGGGGACAAGCTGGGTAGTCGCCTACCCAGATGCGCCACCCGCAGGAGTTAAGGTGGCCCGAGCCATGTTTCAGCGTTGCCTGATCTGCACCGATTTCTCCGATGGCCTGCACCGGCTGGTCAACTTCGTGCCGGAGCTGGCCGCCGGCGGCTTGGAGCAGATCGTGTTTTTATCCAGCGTGCCGCTTTGGGAAGAAGGGGGCGTGCCGCGCGTCGATGAAGCCCGCGTCGCGCGGACCAAAGAACGCCTAGATGAGGCTACCCAAAATCTGCCGGCCGGCGTTGACGTCCAAGTGGAGGTCCCCTCGGGGCGGCCGGTCGAGACCATCCTGCGGGCGCTGGAGCAATACGACATTGACGTCGTGCTGACCGGCACGCCCATTCGCAGCTTGCTGCAAGAGAAGCTCATCGGCAGCACCAGCATGGGCTTGGTGCGCTCCACAAAAACGCCCATCACGCTGCTGCGGCCCCAGCTCATCTCCACCTACATGCGCGAGGAGCTGGCCCTGCGCTGCCGCAACCTATGGCACTCGCTGCTGATCCCCTACAACCACAGCCAGGCTGCCCGCCACAGCATCGAACAAATTGCAAACTACGTGCGCAACGCTGCCCAGAACTCGCATTGGTTGCAGCGCTGCGTACTGTGTTGGGTGGTTGAGGATGGCGGCCGGCGCGAGGCGCTGGCCGACTCGCGCGTGCAGGACGCCCAAAAGACGCTGCAATCGGTCAAAGCAGAGCTGGAGGCGCTGGATCTGCAAGTGGAGACGCAAGTGCGGCGCGGTAGCCCGTTCGTCCAGATCGTCGAAGCCGCCTCGGCGTTCGATATCAGCGCGATCGCCATTAGCACCGACGCTCAGATCACCTTGCGCGATCTGACCGTGCCCAGCGTGGCCAACGAGCTGTTGCGCCGCAGCTGGTACCCGGTACTGACCTTCCCCAGGCACGCTTAAGCGCCGGCCGAGGCAGGCGGGTGGCACTCGCCCAGCAGAACGGGGTACTGCGCGCCCGTCACCGGCGGCAGGTTTCCCGGATAGGCCCAGCGATGGCGCCAGTCCGCCAGCACCGCAAAGGTGATCGCTTCTTTGAAGTCCCCGTCCAAGCCGGCCCAGTCGGTGGTCAGCACCTGGACTGGGGTCAGCAGCGCCTGCAAGCGCGTCCGGAGGTAGGTATTGTGCCGGCCGCCGCCGCACAACAGCACTTCATCGGGCAGCTGCGGCAGGAAGCGGCGGTAGCTGTCGGCAATGGCGGCAGCGGTGAACTCGGTCAGCGTGGCCAGCCAGTCGGCCGGTCTCAACGAATGCGCCTGCGCCTGCTGCCAGCACTGCTGCAGGTAGCGCTCGCCAAACAGCTCGCGGCCGGTGGATTTGGGCGGCGGCTGCCGAAAGAAGGCCTGCTGCAGCCACTGCCGCACTAGCGGCTGGCAGGGGGTTCCCTGGGCCGCCCACTGGCCGTCGCGATCGTAGGATTGCTCCCCCGCACTCAACTGCTGGACCGCTAGGTCCAGCAAGGCGTTGCCCGGTCCCGCGTCCCAGCCCAGGACGCGGTTGGCCCAATCCGGTTGGCGCTGCGCCGGCAGGTAAGTGACGTTGCTGATGCCGCCGATGTTTTGAATGCAGCGATCGCGGTGGGGGTGGCCCAACAGGCAGGCATCGACCTTGGGCACCAGCGGCGCGCCGTGGCCGCCGGCCGCGATGTCGGCGGCGCGAAAGTTGCTGACCGTGGGCAGCCCCGTCTGGTGAGCGATCGCGGCCCCGCGCCCCAGCTGCAGGCTGTAGCCCAGTCCGGCCTCGCCCGGGACCGGCGGCCGGTGGAACGCCGTTTGGCCGTGGGAGCCGATGAGCGCGGCGGCGGGGCAGTGGCGCTGCAAGTGCTGGGCGCCGCGCGCAAACTGGTGCGCCACGGCATCATCCAGCCGGGCCCACTCCGCCAGCGAGAGGGGGCTGCCTTCGCAGGCGGCGGCCAGCCGCGATCGCAGCTCGGGCGGATAGGGGTAGCGCTCGCCAGCCAGCAGCCGCAGCTCCAGCCCATCCGGTTGCTCACCAGCAATCTCGACGCAGGCGGCATCAATGCCGTCCATGGCCGTGCCGCTCATCAAACCGATCGCGCATTGGGGGGTTGCCATGGCCCTCGCTCGCAAGCGACTGCCGCAATCAGTCCATATCGAGCGGGTCAACGTCAATCGTTAAGCCCACCGAGCGCGGGCACAACGCGTGCAGGGCATACAAATCCGGCAGCTCGCCGCTGCCCTCGCGCGGCTGCTTGATCAGGATCTGCCAGCGGTAGCGCCCGGCGACGCGCATGACGCCCGCTGGCGCGGGGCCCAGGACCTCGTAGCCCGCGACAGTGGCGAGCTCGCGGCACTGCCGGGCTACGGCCTGGGCCGTTTGCTGCAGCTGGCTCGCATCGGGGCCAGCCAACTGCAGCAGGATGGCCCGCTCGCAGGGCGGGTAGCTGTAAGCGGCTCGCTGCGCCAGCGTCTGGCGGGCGAAGTGGGCGTAGTCGCGACCCGGCGCGCCCGGCGACCTGGGTCAGGGTTTGAAAGGCCCGCTCGCCAGCGCGGTAGTCCGAGCGGTGCAGCAACCCATCCGCCGAGACCACCCCTACCAGGGTGACGTTGGGGACATCCAACCCCTTGGCCAGCATCTGCGTGCCCACCAGCAGGTCCGCCTCGCCGTGGGCGAACTGGGACAGCAGCGCGCGCTGGGCCCCTTTGGCGCGCGTGGTGTCGCGGTCGTAGCGCAGCGCCCGCAGCTGCGGGAATTGCTCGGCGAGGGCATCCATGACGCGCTGGGTGCCGCTGCCAAAGTGCTTTAGGTAGGGCGAGCCGCAGCCGGGGCAGGTGCGCGGGTAAGGCTGCTGGTGGTTGCAGTAATGGCAGCGCAGCCGCTGGTGCCCCCCGCCAGCGCGGCCGTGGTAGGCCAGCGAGATGTCGCAGTGCGGGCACTCGATGACGTGGCCGCAACTGCGGCAGCAGACAAAGGTACTGTGGCCGCGGCGCGGCACGAACAGAATGCCCTGCTGCCCGCTGGATCGGAGTTGGGCCAGCGCCTGGTGCAGGGGGTGGCTGAAAATGGAACGGTTGCCGCGTTGGAACTCGCGGCGCATGTCGGCCACCGCAATGTCGGGGAGCGCTCGGGCGCCAATGCGCGCTGGCAGCGAGAGGTAGCCCGCCGGCAGGGTGCCGGTATCGGTGGGGGCCGCCCCCTCGCTGGCGGCCAGCCAGCTCTCCAACGACGGCGTGGCCGAGCCCAGCACCAGCGGGCAGCCGGCCAGCTCCGCCCGCCACTGCGCCACGGTGCGGGCGTGGTAGGTGGGGGCGGCGCAATCCTGCTTGAAGCTGGCATCGTGCTCTTCATCCAGCACGATCAGTCCCAGGCGCGGCAGCGGGGCAAACACCGCCGAGCGCGTGCCGATGGCCACCTGCGGCTCGCCACTCAGCATCTGCCGCCAGGCATCGTAGCGCTCGCCGGCCGATAGCGCGCTGTGATAGACCCGAATGCGCTCGCCGAAGCGGGCGCGAAAGCGATCGGTGAGCTGCGGCGTCAGCCCAATCTCGGGCACCAGCACCAGCGCCGAATGCCCGCGCGCCAGCTGCGGGGCAATGGCTTGCAGGTAGACCTCGGTTTTGCCCGAGCCCGTGATGCCGTGCAGCAGCAGCTGTGCGCTCCCAGCCTGCCGCTCGATGGCGGCCACGGCACACGCTTGCGCCTCTGTCAAGGTTTGGGGGGCATCAGCGGTAACGGCGGGCTGCTGGGGCACGCGCAACACCTCGCGCTGCTGCACTGTCACGCACCCGCGGCGCTCGAGGGCCGCGATGGTATGGGTCGCCGTTTGGCAAACCTGCAAAAGCTGGCTGTGCCACAGCTCGCCCCCACGGCGCCGCAGCGCGGCCAGCACCTCCTGCTGCCGCGGAGTCAGATCGGAGGCTTCGGCCACGAACGTCACGGCCTTTTGGCGTTGGGGGCGCGAGGCTCGCGGCGGCTCCAAATACGTCTCCACCCAGCCGCGATCGCGCAGCTCGCGGATGCCGCGCTGCGCGCCCGCCACGCGGCGCTGCAAGTACGCGGCACTGTAATCCCCGCTAGACTGCGAGCGCAGCTGCGCTAGGACGGCCCGGGCCGGCGGCGGGCAATTCGCTTCCGCCTCGGGCGGCAGCGCTTGCGGACGCAGGCGGACGCGGCGTCGCGATCGCCCCAATAGCCCTGGCGGCAGCGCCACCCGAATGGCCTGGATGAGCGCCACGTGATAGTAGGCAGCCGTACGCTCGAGCAGCTGCCAGTACCCGGCTGGAAAGAAGGCAGCCGTGACCACCTCCGCCAGCGGGCGGATTTGCTCGGGCGCTAGCTCGGGCGGGGGCGCCTGGCGCAGGCGCACTACAATGCCGCCTACGGTCTGTGCGCCGAAGGGCACGCTGACAATATCGCCCGGCTCGGCCGGCAGTACCGCCGGACGGGCGTAGGTGTACAGCCCCTGCGCGCCCGGACTGTCCACCAATACATCCACCCACCCCGGCTCGCCGGCGCAGGCTGCCGTGCTGGCTTCAGCCATGGCACGCGCGCTCGCGCTCGCCCGCTGCATTTTAGCGAGCGCGTTGCGACCGGCTGCAGCAGCGCAACCGGATCCGATGGCGGACAATTGCGATCCCTGGGTCGGTCTGGGTTTTTATACTTAATGCCAGCCATTGAGTCGCGGTTGGGACTGCCTGTGATCGCCCAGGGCGAGTTTTGGATTTGTTAACGCGCTCCCCGGTTGGGGAAAACCGTCTGCTACGCTTAATCAAAATCTGGCTGTAACCTGCATTGGTCCGGGCCAGCCTAGCGACCCAAGTGGGAGCACCTGTTGCTTTAGAGCGGCTTAAGCGCCGCATCGCGAGCGCCTCGCTCGCTTTTGTTAAGCACCCGATAAAACGCCATTTACGACCCCCGAAGCCTTTATGAACCTCACGGATCTCTATCCCAACGATACGCTGACGGCTTCCCCTTCCAACGACCTATTTCAAGCCGCCGAAACGGCAGCCGAGGAAGCCGATTTAAAAGTTACCGATCCCGACTTTTCAGCCTCCCACGATAGCGACCCGTCCGCGTCACAAACGCCGGCCGATAGCAAAACCGAAGCCGACGATACAGTGGGGTCATTTTTTAAAGAAATGGCTCGCCACCCGCTGCTGGGTCCCGAGGAAGAAGTCGAGCTCGCGCGCCAGGTCAAGTTCCTCGTTCAAATCGAGCAGCAGCGGGAGCAGCTGCAAGCGCAGCTGCAGCGTCCGCCCAGCCAAGCCGAAATTGCCCAGGCCCTATCGCTCAGCGAAGCGGATCTGCAGCAGCAGCTCTATCAGGGTAAGCTCGCCAAGCGCCGCATGATTCGCTCCAACCTGCGCCTGGTGGTCTCCATTGCCAAGCGCTACCTCAATCGGGGCGTTCCCTTTCTGGATTTGATCCAGGAAGGCGCCATCGGGCTCAACCGGGCAGCGGAAAAATTCGATCCCAACAAGGGCTACAAGTTCTCCACCTACGCCTACTGGTGGATCCGCCAAGCCATCACGCGCACCATTGCCAACGATGCCCGCACCATCCGCCTGCCCATTCACATCGTTGAGAAACTCAATAAGCTCAAGCGCGCCCAGCGCAGCCTCAAGCAAAAGCTGCAGCGCAACCCCACCGAGGCAGAAATGGCGCAGGAGCTGGATGTCTCGCTGCCCCAACTGCGCCAGCTATTGCAACTGCGGCGGCAGTCGCTCTCGCTCAACCACCGCGTCGGCAAAGGGGAAGACACCGAGCTAGTGGAACTGCTTGAAGACAGCGACCTGCAGCTGCCCGAGGAGCAGATGAGCGAAGCGATGATGAACCAGGAGCTGCGCGGGATCCTGGGCGAGGTCCTATCCGAGCGCGAAAAAGATGTCATCTCGCTGCGCTATGGCCTCAATGCCGCTCAGCCCTACACGCTCGAGGAGGTAGGCGCCATGTTCGATCTCTCGCGCGAGCGCGTCCGCCAGATCCAGAGCAAGGCCATGCGCAAGCTGCGCCGCCCCCAGGTGGCACGCCGGCTCAAGGGCTGGTTGAACTAGCCGCTGCCAGCGATCGCGCAAACGCCTGGATGGCGCGGGCGACGGCTTGGGGGCGATCCAGATGCGGCGCGTGGCCGGCGCCCGGAATGCGCGCCAGCTGGGCGCGGGCGATCGCCCGGTGGAACCGCTCGGCATCGCCCAGGGTCCGATCCTGCTCCCCCCAGACGATCAGGGCAGGCTGCGACAGCTGCGGGATATGCGGGGCCAGGTGGGTATAGCCGCCGCTGCGGGTAAAGCGACGCAGGGCCTCGTGCCACCCCGGCATGGCCAGCGGCAAGCTAAAGCAGCGCAGCACCTCCAGCGCCGCCGGATCCAAAACGCCCGTGCGCTCGGCCCAGAACTGGGCCTGCAGCTTGCGCTGGCGCCAGAAGGCAACTGCCAGCCCATCCAGCGGCGGAAGCAGCCACGGCCCAATGGCAAAGTTGCCCGAGTACCCCACGCTGTCGAGCGCCACAACCGCACGCACCGCGTGGGGATAGCTCAGGGCCCAGTCGAGGGCCGCTGCCCCGCCCATTGAGACCCCAACCGCCACCACCGGCTGCCCGATGCGGGCTTGCCAAAAGGCGTGGAGGTGGGCCTTGAGCGCGGCCGGGCCGTAGGGGAGCTGGGGCCAGCGCGCGGTAAAGCCAAACCCCACCAGATCCAGCGCCCACCGCTCGCCGAGCGGAGCCAGCTCGGGCATGAGGCGGTAGAACTCCAGCAGCGAGCTATCGAAGCCGTGCAGCAGCAGCAGCGGCGGCTCGCTGCCGCTGCCCTCGCCCCAACGGGCAAATGCTGTCGGCAGGGGCTGGGGATGGAGCGGCGTTGGAACGGCTGCCCGCTGCGCGCTGCGGGCTAGGGCAATCGCCGCCGGATCCTGCAACTGCCGGACGGCACTGGGGAAAAACGCCGGAAACGCCATGGCGCGCGAGCGGCTCCCTCAGCCGGGATCGTGGCAGGATCGGAGGCAGACCGCTCGACCGGAGCCGCTATGGCAGACGACAACAACAACTATTCCTGGCGCGGCAGCCCCAATGCCGGCTTGGTGCTCACCATCCTGGCGATCGCCGGCGGCATTGCCATCGTGGCGTTGGGCTTTGCCGGCTAGCCGCCGCTAGGACCGGGGCGAGACCGGGTCGTGGGGACCGGATTGCCCCGACAGGCGCTGCGCCCGGTAGAAGGTCACCGTATCGAACAGCACGCTCACCAGGGCGCAGGCACCGGCGATTGCCACTCCCCCCTGCCAGGGGCGACCGCCGCCAAAAATGGCCAAAAAGGACTGCAGCTGCGCCAACCCCGTTTGCGCCGTTTCTTGCCCGATCCCCACGCGCTCGGCCAGCCACAGTACGCCGCCAATCCCGGCCAGGGTCAAAGCCGGTGCCATGAAGCTCAGCAGGGCCGTTAGCAATAGCGAGCGCAGTAAGGGGGCGAAAGTACGCATACGGTGAGCTCGTACGGTAAGGAACTCGGGTGGGCGGCGCCGCCCGAGCGGCAGGGTTTAACATTGAGCGTAGACGCGATGCGCGCGCGTGCACAGGCCTTTGTTAAAGAATGCAAATGGGTGACGGCGGAGTGGTATCCTAAGCGCACGCGGATCGAGCGCCGCTGCGATTGCGATCGCCGGCGCGATGGCACTAGCGAACCCCAATCGAGCTAAGCATGGTCAGTACCCAACAAAAGACGGGCGTCGGCCGGGTCGTTCAGATTATCGGCCCTGTCGTTGACGTCGAATTTCCCAGCGGCGAGCTGCCGCGCATCTACAACTCCCTGCGCATCGAGGGCAAAAACCAAGTTGGCGACAACATCTCGATTACCTGCGAGGTGCAGCAACAGCTCGGCGACAGCCAGGTGCGCGCCGTCGCCATGAGCAGCACCGACGGCTTGGTGCGCGGGATGGAGGTCGCCGATTCGGGCGCCCCCATTAGCGTCCCGGTGGGCAAAAGCACCCTGGGGCGCATGTTCAACGTGCTGGGCCAGCCCATCGACAACCGGGGCAAGGTGTCGGCGGAGGAGACCTATCCCATCCACCGCTCGGCGCCGGCAATGACCGACCTCGAAACCCAACCCACCATCTTCGAGACCGGCATTAAGGTCATCGATCTGCTGGCCCCCTACCGGCGCGGCGGCAAGACCGGCCTGTTCGGCGGCGCCGGTGTGGGCAAAACTGTCATCATTCAAGAGCTCATCAACAACGTGGCCAAGGCCTACGGCGGGGTCTCGGTCTTCGGCGGCGTGGGCGAGCGCACGCGCGAAGGCAACGACCTCTACGCTGAGATGATCGACTCCAACGTCATCAACGCGGACAACCTGGCCGAGTCGAAGGTGGCGCTGGTCTACGGCCAAATGAACGAGCCGCCGGGGGCGCGCATGCGCGTGGGGCTGTCTGCCCTGACCATGGCCGAATACTTCCGCGATGTCAGCAAGCAGGATGTGCTGCTGTTCATCGACAACCTGTTCCGCTTCGTCCAAGCCGGCATGGAGGTCTCGGCGCTGCTGGGCCGGATGCCCTCGGCCGTGGGCTACCAACCCACCCTGGGCACTGAGATGGGAGAGCTGCAAGAGCGCATCACCTCCACTAAGGAAGGCTCGATCACCTCCATCCAGGCCATTTACGTCCCGGCCGACGACCTCACCGACCCGGCGCCGGCCAACGCCTTCGCGCACCTGGATGCCACCACCGTGCTCTCGCGCGCGCTCGCCTCCAAAGGCATTTATCCGGCGGTCGATCCGCTGGAGTCCAGCTCGACCATGTTGCAACCCAATGTCGTCGGGCAAGAGCACTACGACACCGCGCGGGCCGTCCAGGCAACCCTACAGCGCTACAAAGAGCTCCAGGACATCATCGCCATTTTGGGCATGGAAGAGCTCTCCGAAGAAGACAAGCAAACGGTGGATCGGGCGCGCAAGATCGAGCGCTTCCTGTCGCAACCGTTCTTTGTGGCGGAGATCTTTACCGGCCTAGCCGGCCAATACGTCACGCTCGAGGACAACATCAAAGGGTTCAAGCGCATCCTCTCGGGCGAGTTGGACGATCTGCCCGAGCAGGCGTTCTATCTGGTCGGCGGCATTGACGATGCCATTGCCAAAGCCGAGCAGCTGCAAAGCGAGAGCTAGCCGCTTAGCTCGCTTGGGGCTCGGGGGCTTCCCTAGCCCCTAAGCCCTGCTTTGCTGCCCACCGCGATTGAGGTTGCCAACTATGACGCTAACGGTCCGCGTAATCGCGCCCGATAGCACGGTCTGGGACGACTCGGCCGAAGA
Source organism: Cyanobacteria bacterium QS_8_64_29 (assembly GCA_003022125.1). Classification (NCBI taxonomy): domain Bacteria; kingdom Bacillati; phylum Cyanobacteriota; species Cyanobacteria bacterium QS_8_64_29. The sequence goes on from PXQH01000031.1 coordinate 13,958, forward strand.
GGTCGTCCTGCCCAGCACCACCGGCCAGCTCGGCATTCTGGGCAGCCACGCCCCGCTGCTGAGCGCCCTCGATATCGGCGTCATGCGGCTGCGGCCGGATCGAGATTGGTACGTGATCGCGCTGGAGGGGGGCTTTGTCGAGGTGGAAAACGACGAAGTCACCGTGCTGGTCAACAACGCCGAGCGCGGCGAAGCCATCGATGCAGACGCCGCGCGCAACGCCCTGCAACAAGCCCAGGCGCAACTGGAGCAACTCCAAGGCAGCGACGACCGGCAAGCGCAGATCCAGGCCAATCAAGTCTGCAAGCGCGCCCGGGCGCGCTTGCAGGCGGCCACCGGCCAGGTCGAGTAGCTACCCACTCCACCTCCCAATTGCCGGGCGAGGCTGCCTCGCCCGATTCTTAGCTAGCTGCTGCCGCCAAAAACGACATCCGGGAACTGGGCCTGCGCTTCGTCCAGGGTGGCGCGCTTGTCCTGGGACTGCGACTGCCAGTAGTTGATGACTTCAGTGGCACGGTTGAGCAGATTGACGCGATCGGTCTCGTCGATCCAGGGCTTGGCCTCCAGCTCGGCCTTGAGCTGCTCCCACGCGTCCTCGCGCGGCCAGAAAAAGTAGGCCGTGAGCGGGCTGGTGCCTTTACCCACGACGCGATCCACGGCGACGGCAATGTTGGCATCCAGCCACACGACTTTCAGGACAAAGCGCTGCCCCTCAATTTGGGGTTGGGCGGCTGCCTCCTGCGGCGTTGCCTGCTCGGGATGGGCTTGTTCGGACGGGGCGGCTTGTGCCTCCACTAGGAACCTCGGGCGATCGACGGCCCTCCAGTGTAACCGACGCGCGCCCGCTTGCGCTCAACCTTCGGCTAAGTGAGCGCGCGCGGCATCGGTAGCAACCCGCCCGCGCGCCGTCCGCTGCAGGTAGCCGATTTGCAGCAGGTAGGGCTCGGTCACCTCGGCTAGCGTTTTGGCGTCTTCGCCCATGGCAGCCGCCAGGGCATCCAGACCGGCCGGGCCGCCGCCGAACTGCCGCTCGAGCACGGTCAGCAGCCAGCGATCCGTGCCATCCAACCCCTGCGAGTCGATATCGAATTGCGCCAGGGCTGCCGCCGCCAGCTCGGCATCGATGGCGGGCTGCGACTGCACTTGGGCATAGTCCCGGACGCGCCGCAGCAGCCGGTTGGCAATGCGGGGCGTGCCGCGAGCGCGGCGCGCGATTTCGTGCGCCCCGGCCTCAGTAATGGCAATCTCGCGGATCTGGGCCGAGCGCTGCACGATTTGGCTCAGCTCGGCTGGGGTGTAGAAGCGCAGCCGCTGCACTAGCCCAAAGCGATCGCGCAGCGGTGAGGTGAGCGCCCCCACCCGCGTCGTCGCCCCGACCAGGGTGAACGGGGCCAGCGAGAGGTGGCGCGTGTGCGCGCTCTGCCCCTTGCCGATGGTGAGCTCGATCCGCGCCTCTTCCATCGCTGGGTAGAGCAGCTCTTCCGTGATGTGGTTGAGGCGATGGATCTCGTCCACAAACAGGATGTCGCCCGGGTTGAGGTTGACCAGGATGCCGGTAATATCGCGCGGGCGCTCCAGGGCCGGCGCCGTGGCAATCTTGCAGGTGACGCCCATCTCGGCAGCCAGGATGGTGGCGATGGTGGTTTTGCCCAGCCCGGGCGGGCCGTACAGCAGCAGGTGATCCAGCGCTTCCTGGCGCGCGCGGGCGGCTTGCAGGGCAATGGAGAGGACCGATTTCAACTCCTGCTGTCCGATATAATCAGCCAGGCGGTGGGGGCGGACGCGATCGTCGCTCGCCGCCTCAGCGCCGGCCGAGCTCTGCAGCAAGCCATCGGCAGCGGCAGAGCGCTGCGGCGCCTCGCCTTGCTGGGATGCCGCTTCCCGGGAGTGCGATGCGGAAGGCCCAGAGCGTTTGATTGCCATAGCGCGCTCGCGCTGCCTCAACGGCCGCCATTGGCCTCTTATTGTAAACAGTCCGCCATGCTCGCCAAGCGAATCGTGCCCTGCCTGGATGTGGATGCCGGCCGCGTGGTCAAGGGCGTCAACTTTGGCGGGCTGCGCGATGCCGGCGACCCGGTGGAGCTGGCGCGGGCTTACGATACCGCCGGGGCCGATGAGCTGGTGTTTCTAGACATTACCGCCACCCACCAGGGGCGCGGCACCTTGGTGGCGGTGGTCTATCGCGCCGCCGAGCAGACCTTTATTCCGCTGACCGTGGGGGGCGGGATCGCGAGCTTAGAGCAGATTAAAGAATTGTTAAGAGCGGGGGCCGATAAGGTCAGCATCAACTCGGCTGCCGTACGCGATCCCAGCTTGGTCGATCGCGCCAGCGCCCGCTTCGGCCGGCAGTGTATTGCCATTGCGATCGATGCGCGGCAGCGGCCAGCGGCGGACGGCTGGGATGTGTACGTGCGCGGCGGCCGCCAGAACGCCGGCCTCGATGCCCTTGCCTGGGCGCAGGAGCTCGAGCAACGCGGGGCGGGCGAGCTGCTGGTCACCAGCATGGATGCCGATGGTACCCAGGCCGGCTACGATCTAGCCCTCACGCGTGCCATTGCCGAGCGGGTCGAGATTCCGGTTATTGCCTCAGGTGGGGCCGGCCAGCTCGGTCACATTGGTGATGCCCTGACCGAAGGCGGCGCTCAAGCAGCCCTGCTGGCCTCGCTCCTGCACTACGGCCAGCTCACGGTGGCCCAAATCAAGCAGCACCTAGCCCAGCGCCAAATTCCCGTCCGCCTGGTCTAGCCCGGCACGTCCCGGGTTTGTATTAGAATGAAACCACAAATATTACGCTTCGTAAACGATGCTAGTGGCCATTCTAATTTTCGACGCTGCGCTCGTCGCTTGGTCGCTGCATTTGATGCGCGAAGCCATTACCCATCGCGAGTTCTCGCTCATGCTGGCAGGGATGCTGGTTGCCCTGTCGGCCTCGGCGTTGCTGCTGGTGTATTTCATCATGAGCGATTGCATGAGCTATCTGTCCCAGTCGCCGGCTTTGGGGGCTTGAGGCCCTTGACGCAGGCTGCCATCCGCGGCAGGATAACGGGCGTGACAAGTGCGGGGCTATAGCTCAGCGGTAGAGCGCCTCAATGGCATTGAGGAGGTCAGCGGTTCGAATCCGCTTAGCTCCATAAATACTATGATTGGGTTCCTCTCGGGCGATCGCGGCTAGGCTAGATCGCACCAAGATAATGCCCGAGCGCCGCCATGCCCGCCATTGAAGTCCCGGAGCGCTTCCAGCTCACCCCCGAGCAATTCGAACGCCTAGCGCTGACCAATGAGACAGTGCGGCTGGAGCTTACGGCCAAAGGGGAACTGCTGGTGATGCCGCCCACCGGCTTTGAGACTGGCGATCGCAACTCCGAGATCAATGCTCAACTGCGACTGTGGGCCAATCGCAATAGCACGGGACGGGTGGTTGACTCATCGACCCTATTTGCTCTGCCCAACGGGGCCCGGCGATCGCCGGATGCGGCCTGGGTCAGCAACCAGCGAATCGCCGCCCTGACCAAAGCGCAGCGTCAAGGCATCCCCCCGGTGGTCCCCGACTTTGTTATTGAGCTAGCCAGCCCTAGCGACCTGGAAGTTCAGCGCTACGCGGACCTTCAAGCCAAGGTGCAGGAGTACATCGACAATGGGACGCGCCTGGGCTGGCTGATTGAGCCCGAGGTCCGGCGGGTCGAGATCTACTGTCCCGGCCAGGAAGCGACCGTCCTTGAGGATCCCAAGACCCTGTCCGGGGAGGATGTGCTGCCGGGTTTTGAGCTGGATCTGAGTGCCGCTTGGTAGGACTGCACCGAGCGAGGTCTTGGGAATCGCGCATGGAGCCAAGTGGCGCTAGCGCAATTCTTCTATAGCAAAACTACCTGATTCGTGAACGGAGAGTGCACCCATACTTAAACGCCTAAATTTTCCTTTTCGAGGGACTTTTGGAGATTTGTATCGCTGCCGCTCAACGTTCCCTTCTTAAGAGACTTGCCCGAATGGACGGGGACTGGGAAAGTCGTGACGGTCCCATCAGCTTCCTCGCGGCGAAGTTGGACGTGGCTACCCCGCTGGCGGACCACCTCAAACCCGGCTTTTCGCAGCGCACACACTAGCTCCGCTCCAGTTATTTGCGGCAGCTTAGCCACTGGGTGAAACTTCAATCTCGCGGTGGAGTACCTGAAGCAACTCTACTGCACTACCGAGTTCTGCCAGATGGAGCTCGGCAGCCTCGCGCAGGTTGGCTAAGCCTTCCGACTCACTCTCACCCTGGGTGTAAATATCCAGTTCCGGACAGTAAACCGCATACCCGCCTTCTGGTTCTGCAATCAACTCGGCAGAAAGACGCAACATGGCTGAACTCCAATGTGCTCCTGTTAGGGTAGCGCGATCGCGGCTAAGCTGGATCGCACCGAGGTAATGCCCGAGGCGCCGCCATGCCCGCTATTGAAATCCCGGAGCGCTTCCAGCTCACCCCGGAGCAGTTCGACCGGCTGGCGCCAGCCAATGAGACAGTGCGGCTGGAGCTAACGGCCACTGGAGAGTTGCTAGTCATGCCGCCTACCGGCTTTGAGACAGGCGGGCGCAATGCGCGCATTACGGCTCAACTCGCGACATGGGCTGATCGCGATGGCACCGGCCGGGTAGTTGACTCCTCGACCCTGTTTGCCCTGCCCAACGGCGCGCGGCGATCGCCGGATGCGGCCTGGATTAGCAACCAGCGGATCGCTGCCCTAACCCAAAAACAGCGCCAAGGCATCCCCCCGCTAGTCCCTGACTTGGTTGTTGAGCTAGCTAGCCCCAGCGACTTGGCGATCCAGCGTTACGCGGACTTGCAGACCAAAATGCAGGAATATATTGACAATGGGACACAGTTGGGTTGGCTAATTGAGCCCGAGACCCAACGCGTGGAGATTTACCGGCCGGGACAGCAAGCCAGCATCCTTGAAGCGCCCCAAACGCTCTCAGGCGAGGACATCCTGCCGGGCTTTGAGCTGGATCTGAGCGCCATTTGGTCGCGCTAGGTCCCATTGGGCGCGGCGGCACTGGGCCAGAAGTTCTCATCGATTGCCTGCTCCGGTGCAAACGGCGGTGAGGCGGGGAATCGTTCCAGCGGTAGCTCGGTTTCGTCAGCAGCCAGCTGGCGCGCAATGGCGTATTCGTCCTCAAATTGGGCTTGTAGGTGAAGCCGGAGGCTGGGACTATCAGTGAGCTGACGGCGAATCCGCCGGCGGTGCTCTCGGATGGTCGCCCGCCAGCTTCCCGTACGCTGCTCGGGTTGGCAGTGCCACTTGAGTAGGTGTTGCAACACCACGCGCAAATTGCTCTCCAGTGCCCGCTTTTCGCTACGGCCCATATCGGCCAGTTCTTCAATCAGATTGGCGCAATCGAGGGCATCGTATGCCCCGTCGCACAAACGGACGATCGTCTCGTCCAGCCAGCGGAGGTAGTCCGTTTGGTAGAGCTGGGCGAGGTCTTGGGTTGGGCGCATGGCGGCAAGCAGCGCTCGCAAGGGATAGCGCAATCCTAGCGCGGCCGGAAACGCGGCTGCGGCTAAGCTGGATCGCACCGAGGTCATGCCTAAGGCGCTGCCATGCCTGCTATTGAAGTTCCGGAGCGCTTCCAGCTCACCCCCGAGCAGTTCGATCACCTGGCGCTGGCCAATGAGACAGTGCGGCTGGAGCTAACGGCCCAAGGGGAACTGCTGGTCATGCCCCCAACGGGCGGAACGTCCAGCCAGCGCAACTTCGAGCTTTATCTGGATCTGGGGAATTGGAACCGCCGGACCCGGCTTGGCGTTGCCTTCGATTCCAATGGCGTGTTTGCCCTGCCTAATGGGGCACGGCGATCGCCTGACGTGTCCTGGGTGGCGCTAAGCCGCTGGCAGGCCCTAACGGCCGAGGAACAAGCAGGCTTTGCGCCCTTAGCGCCCGACTTTGTTATCGAACTCGCCAGCCCCAGTGACCTGGCGGTCCAGCGCTACGCGGACTTGCAGGCCAAAATGCAGGAATACATCGATAATGGAACGCGGTTGGGTTGGCTGCTCGAGCCCGAGACCCAGCGCGTGGAAATTTACCGACCGGGGCAGCAAGCTACCATCCTTGAAGCGCCCCAAACGCTCTCGGGCGAGGACGTGCTGCCAGGCTTTGAGCTGGATCTGAGCGCCGTCTGGTAGCGCCAGGCTCCCTTGATCGCGCCATCAACCGTCGCTGGGCCACCAGTCCGGGTCCAGGATTCGCCAGGGATCGAACGGGCACTGCTTTCGTAGCTTTTGGCCCAGGCTTGCTCGTACTCGGCTTTGAGGCTGGCACTTTGCTCGATGGCATCCAACAGCCGATCGCGGTGCTCGTTGATAGTACGCGACCAGCCTTCCGTCCGCCGCTCGGGTTAGTAGCACCATTTCAGCAAGTGCGTTAGCAGGACCCGTTGGTTGCTTTTGAGGGCATTGCGTTCATTGCGGCCCATGGCCTCCAGTTCCTCGATCAGGTTGGGCCAGTCCAGGCCCTCGAACTGGCCGGAACGCAACCGCTCAACTGTCTCATCCAGCCAGTGGAGGTAGTCCGTTTGGTAGAGCTGGGCAAGGTCTTGGGTTTGGCGCATGGCGGCAAGCAGCGCTTGCAGGGGCTAGCGCAATCCTAGCGCGGCCGGAAACGCGGCTGCGGCTAAGCTGGATCGCATCGAGACCGATCGCAAGGCGCTGCCATGCCTGCTATTGAAGTTCCGGAGCGCTTCCAGCTCACCCCCGAGCAGTTCGATCGCCTAGCGCTGGCCAATGAGACAGTGCGGCTGGAGCTAACGGCCCAAGGGGAACTGCTCGTTATGCCCCCAACTGGCGGCATGGCCGGCGAGTACAACTTTGAGCTTTATCTCGATTTGGGGATTTGGAACCGGCGAACGCGGTTGGGCTACGCTTACGACTCCTCAACCCTGTTTGTGCTACCCAACGGCGCGCGGCGATCGCCGGATGTGGCCTGGGTCGAGCGGAGCCGCCGGGAGGCGCTGACACCCCAGCAATGGAGGGGCTTTTTGCCGCTAGCGCCGGACTTTGTCATTGAGTTGGCCAGCCCCAGCGACTTGGCGGTCCAGCGCTATGCAGACCTGCAGGCGAAGATGCAGGAATATATTGACAACGGGACGCGGTTGGGTTGGCTAATTGAGTCCGAGAGCCAGCGCGTGGAGATTTACCGGCCAGAGCAGCAGGCCACGATCCGCGAAGCGCCCCAAACGCTCTCGGGCGAGGATGTATTGCCAGGCTTTGAGCTAGACCTGAGCGCCATTGGGTAGGGCTGCGCCGATTGGAATTGCGATGGAGGCAAGCGGCACTTGCGATCGCTAGCGCCGTTCTTCGCGTATCGGCCCACAGCGCGCGCTGTGTTAACTTCTAATACCAATTCTCGTGGCTTGTGCACTAGATTGCGACCTTCTAAACTCTCTCAATATGGGAATCATGCTGTTTGGCAAGCGTGCATCTGCTGCTCAAATTGGTATAAGTAACAGTCAAGGCCGCTACTAGCGAGTAACTGTTAGGGCTTTCCTGCTTTAGTACGCCTCTAATTGCTGGCAAGGCGCTGCATATGAGACCACAAGAAACCGGAGCCGCGGACCAGCCTGCTCAACGCCAAACGCAGATCCAAAAAGACACAAATTCCGCCCAAGGTGAAACTGGGGCGGAAACCCAAATGTCCTTTAAAACGGTTGACCGTAAAAAGGCTTGGCGTGCTTACCGCGAGTGCTGCGGTAAGTACGGAGAGGCTCTTCGGGAGTTGGCTAAGCATTGACCGACGAGCCTTTATGGATAAGTTCTGAACTGGTCCTCGAATTTCACGAAGACCAGTTATTGTATTTTGGTGGTGGTGCTAAAGGTGTAATACCAATTTGAGCAGCGGATGCACGCTTATCAAAGAACATGACTCCCATAT
>PXQH01000031.1:21873-24242 GCA_003022125.1 Cyanobacteria bacterium QS_8_64_29
AATCCTTGTAGCTTATGCACTAGATTGCGACCTCCGAAACTCCCTCAATATGGGAGTCATGTTCTTTGATAAGCGTGCATCCGCTGCTCAAATTGGTATTAGAGTTGTTGCGATGGCCGTTGAGAGCGACACGGTTTGGCAGGGCAAGCCAGCTCAGATTCTGAACGTGCCGGCCTTTTTGCTGGCCGGCGCCGTTGCGGTGGGGGCCGTTTGCGCTAGGGAGCCGCTGGCTGCCGCGCTCGGCCCGGTCGTTGGTGATAGGACGGCGGGCGAGGCGGCCAACTATGCGGCCATAGGCGCGGTTGCCGTTGCCGTTATCTGGGGCATCTGGCGGTGGGTTGACCTTGCGGCACAGCGGTATCGCCTGACGGCGCAGCAGCTACAAATCGAATCGGGCATACTCAACCGCCGCATTGAGATTTTAGAGCTCTACCGCGTCAAGGACATTACGATTGTGAAGCCGCTGCTGCTGCGAATTTTTGGGCTAGGTTCGCTGGAGTTGGTTTCTTCTGACGAGAGCCGGCCGGAGGTTATTTTGCGCGCCATCCCTGGTCCTGCCGAGCTAGCCCCTATGGTGCGCGAGCGCGTGGAAACGTGCCGGGACGCGAAAGGCGTACGCGAGATCGACTACACCTAGCGTTAGCCGGCGCTCAATCTCGGTCAAGCTGGCTGCAGTAGGTGCGGCAATCCCCTAGCGCGATCGCGGCTAAGCTGGATCGCATCGAGGCCGATCACAAGGCGCCGCCATGCCTGCTATTGAAATCCCGGAGCGCTTCCAGCTCACCCCCAAGCAGTTCGATCGCCTGGCGCCAGCCAATGAGACAGTGCGGCTGGAGCTAACGGCCCAAGGAGAGCTGCTCGTTATGCCGCCCACTGGTTCAGGCACCAGCGGTCGCAGCGCGCGCATCACGGCCCAACTGACGGTGTGGGCGGATCGAGACGGTAGGGGCAAGGCCTTCGACTCGAGCGGGATGTATGCCCTGCCTAATGGGGCGCGGCGATCGCCTGATGCCTCGTGGGTCGAGCTGAGCCGCTGGCAGGCTCTGACGGCCGAGGAACAGGAGAGCTTTGCACCCCTAGCGCCCGACTTTGTTATCGAACTGGCCAGTCCCAGCGACCTGGAAGTTCAGCGCTACGCGGATCTGCAGGCAAAAATGCACGAATATATCGACAACGGCACGCGCTTGGGGTGGCTGATTGAGCCCCAGACCCAGCGTGTCGAGATTTACCGACCGGGACAGCAGGCCACGATCCGCGAAGCGCCCCAAACGCTCTCGGGCGAGGACGTCCTACCGGGCTTTGAGCTGGATCTGAGCGCTATTTGGTAGGTGCGAGGTTCTGGCGATCGCGGCGCGATCCCCGTTGAATCGAGCCGGAATCGAGAGCGGATGCTACTGCGACTAGCGCTCCAAGGCAGACGAGGAAGGTTGGCGCTTGTCTTTCAATCGCTTGAGTAGCAGTACCAGAATGGCACCTACCAAAGCACCGCTAACGTGGGCTGTATGGCTAATGGCGTCGGCTTGACCGAGGCTTTGTAGCTCGGACAGAAGCCTTTGCACGACGAACTGCCCCAGGATTAAAACTTCCAGCAAGTTGCGCCAGTTCCAGCGAAATTTTAGTAAGACACTAATCGTGAATAACCCAAAAACGGCACCTGATGCACCTGGTCCAATTCCAGCAGAATGGACGAAAAACATAAAGATTCCAGCTCCAATCCCGCAAACGAAATAACTAATGAGAATACCTTTGGCGCCCTCTTCCTCCTCGATTATGCGGCCGAATATAGCAAAAACATGTGGATCGTGAACAGATAAATGTGCTTATACTTGAGAGCCTCGATCCCCATTTCGAGAGGCTCCTGGAGTTTCACTCAACAAGGATTGCTGGAAAGATGCGCCCAATCGGCATGTAGGAATAACGAGGTAACAAGGTGATACCAGGCAAACGTTGAATGGCCTGGGTGGATAGCCTGATACCAATTCTCGTGGCTTGTGCACTAGATTGCAACCTCCAAAACTCCTTCAATATGGGAGTCATATTCTTTGGTGAACGTGCATCCGCTGCTCAAATTGGTATGAATGAAGGCCAGATTGAATCCTTTATCCAGGGCAAACAATTTCAAATTGAGCGCTAGCAGTAAAAATAAGCCGTCATAGCGCTGCCGCTTGGCAAAACCGATCACGTCACCATCCGGATCGGTTGGGGCAGAACGACGCCACGGTAAGGCGGCCAGAGCCGCCTTGAGTTTCTGCCGGATGGCGCGAAACGGCGACTTATACCAATTACTAATAATATTGCACTGTTTTGGTGGAGCGAACCGCTCGGCAGATGAACTTCCAATTGGTGAGCGAGCGGATGGTCTGCTCCGA
>PXQH01000032.1 GCA_003022125.1 Cyanobacteria bacterium QS_8_64_29
GGGATGAGCGGCGTGCTGATATGCACCAAGCCTTTCTCAAGCTGGGCTGCGCGCTCATCCTGTATCAACCACCTGCAGAAGTTCTGTTAGGCGTTCTAAGCCATCGCCCGCCGGGCGTCGGCTGTCCAACTGGGAGCGGCAGGAGCGCGAGGCTCGAGGCCCGCATCCCGCAACTGGAGGCCGAGCAAGCCGAGCTCGAGCAAGCGATCGCCGCCACGCCCGCCGAGCAGTACGAGCGCATCCGCGAGCTCTCCGAGCAGCTAGATGCCCTCAGCCAGCAGATCGAGCGCGAGACCGAACGCTGGCTGGAGCTGGCCGAGCTGGCGTCGTGACTGGCCATCGCGAGCCTGGCCTACAATGGCCCCATTGAGCGAGCGCTTGCGAGGTTGCCGCCCATGTCCCCCGATCGCAGCACCATCGCGCTGGCCGGCGAGCTCTATCGCGCCTACAGTGCGCTCTATCCCAGTCGCACGGCCCAAACGCGCGGCCTCGTGGTCAACCTCTACACCCAACGCAGCCATCCCACCTTCAGCGGCGATCCCATCCTGCTGCCCTGGGAGTGCTTTGTGCCCTGGCAGCTGGCGCTGGGGGGCGAGCGCCAAGCGGCAGCAACGGCCTAGCCGCTTGCCGTGCTCGCGCTCGAAGGGCCGGCGACCGCCGCCATTGCCGGGTTGGCCTTTGTCCTTGGGGCCGCGCTGGGGAGCTTTGCCAACGTCGTCATTCGCCGCTTGCCGGCCGGCGAGTCCCTGCTGCGACCGCCTTCCCACTGCCCGGTTTGCCAGCATGGGCTGCGCGCGAGCGACAACGTTCCCATCCTGAGCTGGTTGTGGCTGCGCGGGCGCTGCCGCTACTGCCGCACCCCCATTCCGCTCCGCTACCCACTGGTGGAAGCCGCTAGCGGCGGTATTTGTTTGCTAGCGCTGGCAGCCTATGGCGCGAGCTGGCAGGCGCTGGCCTACGGCAGCTTTGGGATCTGGCTGTTGGTACTGGCTGCCATCGACCTCGAGACCCTGACCTTGCCCGAAACGCTCACTCGCTCGGGATTGCTGGCGGGGCTGGGCGTCCGCATCTTGCTGAGCTGGCAGGAGACCGGGCCGGGGATCGCGCAGCAGCTCGCTCTCGGCATTGGTGGGGCCGTGCTGGGCCTGTGGCTGCTGGAGGGGATCGCGCTGGCCGGGTCGCTGGCGTTGGGGCAACCGGCCATGGGGGGCGGCGATGCCAAGCTGGCCGCTGGCATTGGCGCGTGGCTGGGGTGGCAGCAGCTGCTGCTGGCCGGGTTCCTGGCCTGCCTATCGGGCGCGATCGCGGGCGGTGCGGCGATCGTAGTGGGAGCGCGCGGGCGGCGGCAACCGCTGCCGTTCGGCCCCTTTTTGGCCCTAGGCGCCGGCTTGAGCCTGATGGGTGGCGAGGCCCTGCTGGCCGCTTATCGCGATTGGCTTTGGCCCTAGCGGCCCATTCTGGGCGAGCCGGGTCGTGGTAGGATTGAGGGCGCGTTTGGGGTGACGCTGCCTGGGGAGCGCCCACCTTACCCCCTTGTCGGCCGGCCCATCTTGCGCTAGACCGGCGGCAGCGAGCAGTCAGTACAGCATTGGGGTCAATCCCCATGTCACTATTCGATTGGTTTGCCAACCGGCGCAAAAAGGATAGCCCTGCGCCGCAGCGACCGGAGCGCGACATCGCCGATGGGTTGTGGAGCAAGTGTGATGCCTGTGGTGCCATGGCCTATACCAAGGACCTGCGCGCCAACCACATGGTCTGCACCGAGTGCAACCACCACATGCGCGTCGAGAGCGAAGAGCGCATCAATCAGCTCGCCGACGCCGGGACCTGGCAAGAGCTCAACAACAGCCTGGTTCCTAGCGATCCGCTCGAGTTTGAAGACCGCAAGGCCTATCACGATCGCCTAGCAGAGGCACAAGACCAAACGGGCCTGGCAGATGCCATTCGCACGGGCCGCGCCGCGCTCGAGGGCATGCCCGTCGCGCTGGCGGTCATGGACTTTCGCTTCCTGGGCGGCAGCATGGGCTCGGTGGTGGGCGAAAAACTCTGCCGCCTGATCGAGTACGCCACAGCTGAAGGACTGCCCGCGATCGCCGTTTGCGCTTCGGGTGGGGCCCGCATGCAAGAGGGCATGCTCAGCCTGATGCAAATGGCCAAGATCTCGGGCGCGCTCGAGCGCCACCGGCGGGCCTGCCAGCTCTACATGTCGGTTTTGACCCATCCCACCACCGGCGGGGTCACGGCCAGCTTTGGCATGCTGGGCGACATCATCTTGGCCGAACCCAAAGCCCTGATCGGCTTTGCCGGGCGCCGCGTGATCGAGCAAACGCTGCGGCAAAAAATCCCGGAAGGCTTTCAGACGGCCGAGTACCTACTCGAGCACGGGTTCGTCGATGCCGTTGTGGCGCGCCCCCAACTCAAAGCGCGCTTGGCGCAACTGCTGCGCTTGCACCAACCGGCCCTGCCGCTGCTGGCGACGCCCAGCCCCAACGACAGCGCGCAAAAGCCATCCCACCAGGGCAGCCTCTCGTTGCAGTCGGAGGGCGCTAGCGACGCTCCCCCGCAGTAGGGTTGCGAGCGCCGAGCGCAAGTTGAGCCCCTAGCGATCGCTAGGGGCTCAAAGCGGTTGGGACGGGCCGGCGCTAGGACTGGCTGCTGGCCCCTTGCAGCTGCAGCTGGGCGGGTTGGGCGGTGGTAACGCTTACCTCGCCCGAGTCGTCCAGATCCACCTGCGCCGTGTCGCCTGCCTGGATTTGGCCGTGCAAGAAAGCCTCGGCGAGGCTGTCCTCAAGCAAGCGCATCATGGCGCGCCGCAGGGGACGGGCCCCATAGCTGGTGCTGTAGCCTTCTTGGATGACGCGCTGCTTGAACCGATCGCTGACCTGCAAGCTGATGTTCTGCTGCTCGCGCAGCCGCTCGGAGACCTCCTGCAGCACCAGATCCGCGATGGTAGCTACCTCGTCTTGCGTCAGCTGGCGGAAGACGATGATCTCGTCGATGCGGTTGAGGAACTCGGGCCGGAAGTAGGCTTTGAGCTCGTCGTTGATGCGATCACGGATCTTGTTGTACTGGGCGTCTGCGCTGTTGTCGTCGTACTCGAAGCCAAAGCCGCCGCCCCCTTTCTCGATGACCTGGGAGCCGATGTTGGAGGTCATGATGAGTAGGGTGTTTTTGAAATCGACCTTGCGGCCCTGAGCGTCGGTTAGCTGCCCGTCCTCCAGCATCTGGAGCAGGGTATTGAAGACATCGGGATGGGCCTTTTCGATTTCATCGAGCAGCACCACCGTGTAGGGCTGCCGGCGGACGGCTTCGGTGAGCTGGCCGCCTTCGTCGTAGCCCACGTAGCCCGGGGGCGAACCGATGAGCTTGGAGACCGAGTGGGGATCCATGTATTCGGACATATCGAGCCGAATCATGGCTTCCTCCGAGCCGAACATGTAGGCAGCCAGCGCTTTGGTGAGCTCGGTTTTGCCCACGCCGGTGGGGCCGGAGAAGATGAAGCTGGCAATGGGCCGGTTGGGGTCTTTCATCCCCACCCGCGAGCGGCGGACGGCGCGAGCGACGGCGCTGACCGCTTCCTGCTGGCCGATGAGGCGCTCGTGCAGCTTGTCTTCTAGGTGCAGCAGCACGCTCGATTCGGACTCGGTGAGCTTGTTGACCGGCACGCCGGTCCACGAGGACACCACGTGCGCCACTTCCTCGGTATCGACCAGCGGCTCGGCTGCCTCGCTCTCACTCTCAGCAGTACCGGACTCAGCGGCATCGGAATCGCTGGCGGTCCCTGCGGTGGCAAACTGCGAGGTCATGGGGACGGCCTTTTGCTCCAGCGACTTGCGCGTGTGCAAGCGAGAGCCGGCTTCGTCGATGACGTCGATGGCCTTATCAGGGAGATAGCGATCGGCGACGTAGCGCGCCGACAGCTGCGTCGCCGCTTCTAGCGCGGCCTCCGAGATGCGGACCTTGTGGTGGGCTTCGTAGGGGCCGCGCAGGCTCTGTAGGATCTCGATGGTCTCGTCGATGGAGGGCTCCTCCACCGTGATGGGCTGAAAGCGCCGCTCGAGCGCCGCATCCTGCTCGATGTGCTTGCGGTACTCGTCCATGGTGGTCGTACCAATGCACTGCAGCTCACCGCGGGCCAAAGCGGGCTTGAAGAGGTTGGCGGCGTCCATGCCGCCTTCCATGGCGCCGCTGCCGATGAGGGTGTGCACCTCATCGATGACCAAAATGACGTTGCCCGACTCTTGCACTTCGCCAATGACGCCTTTAAGCCGCTCTTCAAACTCGCCGCGGAAGCGCGTGCCCGACACCAGCAGTCCCATGTCGAGCCCGATCACCTGCTTGCCCTTGAGCAGCTCGGGTACGTCCTCGTTGACGATGCGCTGGGCTAGCCCTTCCGCGATCGCGGTTTTGCCCACGCCCGGCTCGCCCACCAGGATGGGGTTGTTTTTGGTCCGGCGCCCCAGGATTTGGATGGTACGCTCGATTTCGCGATCGCGACCGATAACCGGATCGAGCTGATCGTCGCGGGCCAGCTGGGTCAGGTTGGTGCCGTACTCTTCCAGATTGCTCTGCTTGCCGGATTTGTTGCTGGTGGAGCCTTCGCCCTGCTGGCGGGCCCCAACGGCAGCCGCTTCTTCGCCCTCGTCCAGGCGCTCGCTCAACTGGCGCTGCAGCTCGTTGGGATCGATGCTGAATTTCTCCAGGACTTTAGTGGCAACGCCTTGCTCTTCTTTGGTAATGGCCAGCAGCAGGTGCTCGGGCGTGATGTAGTTTTGGTTGTTGTTGCGCGCTTCCTGAAAGGCCTGCTCGAAGATCCGCTTGGCTTTGGGCGTAAATGGGATGTTGGCCGGTGCGTTCCCCGAGCCTGCGCCCAGATAGCTCTCGACAACGCCGCGGGCATCTTTGAGCTTTACACCGCGCTCGGTCAGCATGCTGGCTGCCGACCCCGAGCCCTCGGCAATGATGCCCAACAGGATTTGCTCGCTGCCCACAAGGCTTTGCCCCATGCGGCGCGCTTCCTCTTGGGCGAGCATGATGACTTTAATGGCCTTGTCGGTAAAATGTTCGAACATGGTTGCCCCTAATCTCAGTTGCCCGGTTGCCTGCGTTGTTACTGGATGCCGGCTATCCTTTACGCTATCGCCGACGAGCGCGGCGCGCTAAGTGGGCCTAACCCGCATGTGGAGGTCGGGAACCCTCCCCTCAGTCGCTGCAACTCGAGCGCAATTCCCCGACTCCGATTATTTCTAGATCCTAGCGCAGCCGCCTGCAGCGGTGGCGCGAGCGGATTTGCGCCGCTCGTAGCCCCGCGGGACTAGCCCTCATCCCAAGCGTTGGCATTGCCGGCAGGCTGCTGGGCTTGGCAAGCTCCCTGCTTGGGCGAAGCCAGGCGAATCTGAACCTGCCGGTGGCCTGCCGCTATTAGAAGTTCGCGCACGCTGCTACGGGCGCGACGGTTGGCGGTTTGCAAAATGCCGCGCTCGCAGGCGGTGGCAACCAAGCGCTGGCGGAGCGCGTCTTGGGCGCGGGCTTGCAACTGCGGCGCCGCATTGGGACCGAGGGCCAAAAAGCCGCGATCGTAGTCGTGGACGCGCGAGCGGTCGGTATCGATGTGGTGCGCCAGGATTTGCGGTGGCGGCAGGCGAACGCGCACGGTGTCTTGCGTAACGCGGACGCGCTCGGCATCCATGCCGCTCAGATCGATGCCGGCCCGCACCCGACCGCTGCCGCGGTAGAGCAGGCGCGTCCGCGCCACGACCCAAGGACCGAGCTTGCGCGGCTTTTGGGCCGGGACGACCGCATCCATGGCAAATACGGCCGTGGTGAGCTCGCTGGCTTCCCGCATCTGGCGCACCACAGCTGTGGGGACGCTAGCCTGCGGCTGCGCGGGCGAGGCGCTCAAAACCGATTCGATGCCATCTACCAGACGATCGCCGGCGCGCCAAATCCCGACCAACATCAGCAGCACCACAACGGCAATTCCGCTGGTGCTGGCCAGCAGGATGAGGGCGAGCGTTCCTTGAATGCTGGGCCGGTAGCGCGATCGCGCGCTGCCGGCGCGTGAGGAGTCAGCCATGGCTAATGCCTTTTTGTTGCCATTTTAGGGCGCGTTCTCCAATCGATTCGGTTGGGCGATCGGAGAGACATGGCCGCAATTGTGGGGGCTCTAGCGGTCCGATCGCGCGGCTGCCGGTCCTGGCAGCAGTGGCTGACCGACAAATCCTCTTACTCAAGCAAAACTGTGTGCATGGGCAAAGCCGCTAGCGAGATCGGATGATAGAGCCAACCTGGTATAGACCCAGTCTTAAGCTTCTACCCGTTCGCCGAGGGCGCGCGGGCGATCCTCGAGAACTTCATCCAGAGGTGTCGGCCTACACCCGTGCTCCCATCAATCGGAGCTCACCATTAATACTGACCTTAGCTTCCCGTTCTACGAGCTAGATAGCGAGCCGTTCGGAACGCTCTGCGCGCTCCCCCCTAAGCCTTCGCCCGAGCCCAGCAGCCTTTGCTTGAGGGAGTTGGTCCACTCATTTAAGACCATCCCAGAGGCGCACCTCAGTTAGAAGTTGTTTGAGTGCTAAGTCGCCATCGGCTCCCTAACAAGAAGCCACGACGAGCGCAGCTGGTGCTAACTATGGGGCGCAATAACATCTGCTCTCGAGGCTTGTTTGGCTTGTGTTTAAGAACTGTAACAATTTCCTTGCACTTTCAAGTTGACTCTCTTTACAGTAGCTAAACCTATAGATTTCGGGAGATCTCTCTGGAGGCGCAAAACGCCCGTCCAAGCATGCTGAAACTTTATATTATCTGCTCGATACTTGGCGGCATTTTTATGCTTTTATCTGTATCAGGTGGACTCGATCTGGATGCGGACGCAGACTTAGATTTTGACAGCGATTCCGAAGTTGACGATGTTGACTTCGGCACGCATGCAGATCCCGAGCAGCAAAGATCGAATTCCGACGGGAGAAAGCGCAACAAGTTCTGGCTGCCGGTTTTTAGCTTCAAGTTTTGGACGTTTGGAGTTGGCTGTTTTGGGTTAACGGGGCTAGCCCTAACCTTGCTCGTACCCCAGCTGGGAGAACGAGCAATTGCCTTAGCTTCG
>PXQH01000033.1 GCA_003022125.1 Cyanobacteria bacterium QS_8_64_29
TCCTCGTAGTTTATGCACTAGATCGCGATCCCCGAAACTCCCTCAATATGGGAGTCATGTTCTTTGGTGGGCGTGCATCTGCTGCTCAAATTGGTATCAGTCCCGGTCGTGGGCCGTCGAGCGACGCCGATGCCGGCTCCGCGCCCGGCGGCGATCGCATCAGCCGCGGTAGTGATCGCGGCGAGGCCGCATCGGCCGGCTACCGGGGCTTCCAGACCGAGTTCGATCAAAGCCAGGCCCAGCGCTCGGCCCCCGACCCCCAGCTGGTCATGCGGCTGCGCGCGCAGGCGCCCGGCTGGGCGCGCGTGTTGGCCTTCGATCGCTACACGGGGCGGGGCTGGGAGGTCACCGCCGAGCGGCCCGGCCGGCGATTGCGGCGGCCGGCGAGCTCCTACCGCTTTCGCCTGGCGCCGCCTGCCACGACGGCGCCAACGCGCGAGATCGTCCAGACCTATACCGTCATACCAATTCTCGTGGCTTGTGCACTAGATTCCGATCTCTGGAACTCCCTCAATATGGGAGTCATGCTGTTTGGCAAGCGTGCATCTGCTGCTCAAATTGGTATCACGGCGGCACTGCCTGCCTTCATTCCGGCGTTTGGCCCCCCCCCAGGAGCTGTTCTTTCCCAGCAAGGCCATCGCCCGCGATGCGCTGGGCAACCTGCAATCGCCAGCGCCGCTAAGCGAGGGCCTGACCTACACTGCCATCTCGCGCGTGCCGCTGCGCGATCGCGCCCGCTTGCGCGCGGCCCCCGAGCGCCACCCCGATGGCATTGCCAAGCGCTATTTGCAGCTGCCGGCCGGTATCCGCGAACGGGTGCGGGCGCGCGCCCAGTCGCTGCTGGCCGAGGCCGACCGGCCGCTGGAATCGGCCTACGAACGGGCGCTTTTCCCGGCGCAGGCGCTCAAGCAAACCTACCGCCTTCAGGCCGAGCAGCCGCCGCTGCCCCCCGAGGCCGATTTGGTCGAGGCATTCTTGTTTCGCCGCGAGGGCGGCCGCCCGGACCACTTCGCCACGGTCCTGACCGTCATGCTGCGCTCGCTGGGGATCCCGGCCCGCTTGGCCACAGGCTTTAGCAGTGATCGGTTCAACCCGCTCACTGGCTTCTACCTCATCCGCAACACGGATGCCCATGCCTTGACAGAGGTCTATTTCCCTGGCCAAGGCTGGTTCGCCTTCGACCCCATTCCCGGCCACCCGCTGGTGCCGCCCTCGGTTGACGATGCGCGCACTTTTAGCGTGCTGCAGCAGCTCTGGCACGCGATCGCCGGTTGGCTGCCGTCGCCGCTCAAGGGGGTGGCGGCGGCGCTCTGGGCGCGCGCGAGCGACGCGGGCGAGTGGCTCGCGCGCAGCGGGTGGCACCTCGCAGCCGGCTTGGGCACCGCGATCGCGCTGGGGGTAGGCGGCCGATGGGGATGGCAGCAGTTGCACGCTTGGGGCCACGACCGCTGGCTGGCTCAGCATCCGCCGGCCGAGCGCTATTACCGACAGGCGCTGGCAGCGCTCGCCCGTCGGGGTCATCCCAAGCGGCCGGCCCAAACGCCGCTGGAGTACGAGCAGCAGCTGCGGCAGCACCTACCGGCGGTGGCCCGCCACTTTGAGGCCCTCGCGCGCGCTTACGGGCACTGGCGCTACGGCCATCGCAAGCCTGCGCCATCGGTGCTAGCCCGCGAGCTGCGATCGCTGCGCCAGTGCCTCAGGCACAAGCGCGCTCGCTAGAGACCGCCCGCCAAGTGCGAGAGCTGCTTGAGGTTGGTCAGATAGAGCGTGTGCGTGCTGCCATCGAGCTCCACCCAGCCCTTTTGCTGAAACTTGGCGAATGCCTTGCGGGTCTCGTCGCAGTCAATATCGGCGAGATCGGCAAAGGCCTTGTCGCTGGCGTGGAAAATGGCTGTCCCTTCCTCAGTGGGAATGCCGCAGCGCTCGGCCAGGGTCGTTAAGAGGTAAGCGAGCTTGACGGTGGGGGGCTGGTGGTTTAGCTGGGCCTGGGTATGGCACTCGCGCAGCCGCCGCACCATCAGCTGCAGCAGTTTGTGATGGAGCTGGATGTCTCTAAATAGAGTCTGGATGAAGCGCTGGGCCGAAACGCTTAGCACGCAGGTATCGTACAGCGCGATCGCGTCGCTACCGCGCAGGGGCTCATCCAAAATGGCACTTTCGCCAAAGAAGTCACTGCGCCCCAGCAGGGCCAGCGTCACGTTGCCTTGTTCCGAGCGGCGCCGAATCTCGACCCAACCCGAGGCAATAAAGTGGACGGCATTGCCCCAATCTTCCTCGGCCACAATGGCCTCGCCCGCCGCGTACTGCTGCTCCTCCGCAACGGCGAGAAACCACTCCAGCGTTTCCGAACTGGCCGCGTTGAACAGCGGAAAAATTTCGCTAAACGCGCTAGCGTCCATCAAAGCCCGCGGCATCGCTTGAGCGCTCTGGCCGTCGCGGTTGCTGGGGACGGCATCGAGTCGGGATAGCGGCGCGCTCGGACAGGACAGCTGGCGGGTTCCATCAGCGATTCGTATCTCCGTGCTGTCATTATAGAGTGCTGCCCGCCCCTCGGGCTGCTGTTGGTGCCTTCTGCGATTGGCGATGGAGTGCCATGCTTACCTGCTCCGCTTGCTAGCGCGGCGCGAGTACAGCGCCCGCGAGCTGGAGCGCAAAGCCCGCCAGCGCGGCTTTGACGCCAGCGACATTGCCGCGGCCCTGGCGCACTTGCAGCAGCAGGGCGAGCAATGGGATGCTGAGGTGGCCGAGGCTATCATCCGCCACGGTCAGGGCCGCTACGGCAAGCCGGCCCTGCGGCACAAGTGCCGGGCCAAAGGCATCGACGCCGAGACTTTCGAGCGCGCCTGGGCCGAGCTGGCTGATGCGATGGCGGCCGAGCCCCTATTGGGCCTCAAAGCGCAGGTACAGCGCAAGTACGGCATCCGCGACTTTCGTTACCTGGACCGCAAGACCAAGGCTAAGCTAGCCCGTTTCCTGCAGTACCGGGGCTTTAACCCCGGTACTGTCCTGGCGCAGTGGCAAGCGCAGGCCGAGCGCGAGCCCGACTGAGCCCCGGGCGCACCGCTATTCGATGCCTTCGATGCGATCTTCGGCTTGCTGGTAGAGCTCGCGCAGGCGCTCCAGGTTTTCCTCGCTGGTCTCCCAATAGCCGCGGCCGTTGAGCTCTAAAAAGGTCTCCACCATGCGGCGGAACGAGTGCGGGTTGAGCTCCATCAGCCGCTGCTGCATTTGCTCGTCGGCAATGAAAGTGGCGTTGGCGTCCTCGTAGATCCAGTTATCCACCGCATCCGAGGTCGCCGACCACCCCATGGTGTGAACCAGCCGCTTGGAGAGCTCGCGCACGCCTTCGTAGCCGTGGCTGAGCATGCCTTCGTACCACTTGGGATTGAGCATCTTGGTGCGGGAATCCAGGCGCACGGTCTCGGAGAGCGTGCGCACCTGCGCGTTGGCGGTCGTGGTATCGGCGATGTAGGACGCCGGGGCTTTGCCATCGTCGCGCAGGCTGCTGATGGCCTTGGTAGGGTCAGAGTCGAAGTAGTGGGAGACGTCGCTGAGGCTGATCTCAGAGGAATCGAGGTTCTGGAAGGAGACATCGGCCGTTTTGAGCGCCGATTCGTAGAGCTCGCGGTTCTGCTGGGCCGTGCCCGGGCTGTCAGCGGAGAAGGCGAACGACTTGCGCTTGAGGAACATCTCGCGCAGCTCCGATTCGTCCTCCCAGCTGCTGTTTTCCACCGCCAAGCTGACGTTGGCTGAGTACGAGCCCGAGGCATTGGAAAAGACCCGCGTGGCGGCCTCGCGAATGTTGACCCCCATTTGCTCGGCTTGCTCCTGAGCGTGCTTTCGCACGAAGTTCCATGCCAGTGGCTCGGGGGCTTCGGCGGCCATTTTGACCGCCCGATCCAGCAAGCTCATCTGGTTGAGGAACAGATCGCGGAATACCCCCGAGCAGGTGATGACGACATCAATGCGGGGGCGGCCCAGCTCCTCCAGCGTGATGAGCTCGAGCTTGTTGACCCGGCCTAGGTTGTCCGGTACGGGTTTGACCCCCACCAGCCACAGCATTTGAGCCAGGGATTCGCCGTAGGTTTTGATGTTGTCGGTGCCCCAGAGGGTGCAGGCGATGGTTTCGGGGTACTGGCCGCCGTTATCGTGCCAGTGGCGCTCGATCAGCCGCTCCACCACGGTTTTGGCCGAGCGGACGGCGGCGGCGGTGGGGATGGATTGGGGATCGAGGGCGTGGATGTTTTTGCCAGTGGGCAGCACGTTGGGGTTGCGGATGGGATCGCCGCCCGGCCCGGGCAGGATGTATTCGCCTTCGAGGCCTTTGAGCAGCGCGCCCAGCTCGTTGTCCGCCACAATCTGCTGCAGGCAGTACTCCAGGTACTCGAACAGCGGCTCGAGCTTGTCGGCATCCACTTGGGTGTAGCCCTGCTGGTGCAGCGCTTCCAGCCAAGGGGCCTTTTTGCCCGGCTTGAGCCACTCGAGGCCCAGGCGGCGGCTCATGCGGCCCTCGCTGTCTGCTTGCGCGCGCACCAGCGCCCCGACGGCCTCGTTGGTGGCGCGCTCGATATCGCGCAGCAGCTGGACGTCGTCGAGCTGGCCGCGGTTGCTGTTTTTGTACACCTCGTCGATGTCGCGCCCCAGGCTCTCGGCGATCGTGCGCGGCAGGCCCTGGATGCCGTCTTCCTCGCGGTCCAAGCTGGCGATGTTGACCAGGCTGGCGATCGCTTCCTCGGCCGTTGGGGGCTTGCCGATGACGTGCAGCCCGCAGGGCAGCAACCGCGAGGCGATCTCCATCAGCTGCTTGTAGACCTTGCCGATGAAGGCATCGCGCGCTTCGGCGCTCAGGTGCTCGGCATCGGTCTCGGGCAGCTCGATGTCTTTGTCCAGGTTTACCTGCCGGCACTTGTCGGCGATGGTGTTAACGATTTGGGTGCCTTGCTCGCTGTCTTTGAGCGATTGGTAGGAGCCCACCAGCTCCTCCAGCTCCTGGAGCCCTTTGTAGAGGCCGGCATTTTCGGCCGGCGGAGTCAGGTAGGAGATGGTCTCGGCATAGCTGCGGCGCTTGGCGATGGTCGCCTCGCTGGGGTTGTTGGCGGCGTAGTAGTAGAGGTTGGGGATGGAGCCAATGAGGTTGTCGGGGTAGCACTCGCCCGACATGCCCATCTGCTTGCCGGGCATGAACTCCAGCGAGCCGTGGGTGCCAAAGTGCAGCACGGCGTCGGCTTCCCAGATGTTTTCCAGGTAGGTGTAGTAGGCGGCGAAGCCGTGGTGGGGGCTGGCCGAGTTGGAGAACAGCAGCCGCATGGGGTCCCCTTCGTAGCCGAAGGTGGGCTGAACGCCGATGAAGACGTTGCCAAAGTGCTTGCCGTAGACCAGCAGGTTCTGGCCGTCGCTGTTGATCTCGCCGGGCGGCGGCCCCCAGTTTTGCTCCAGGCGCTCGGCGTAGGGCGTCAGCCGCTCGTACTCGGTGGTGGGCATGCGGTAAGCCACGTTGAGCTCGGGGCTCTGGTACTGGGCCTGCAGGTCGTGGATGACTGCCTGCATCAGCTCCTGCGGCGAGTCGGGCATGCCCTCGATGGTGTAGCCGTTGTGCTGGAGGGCCTTCATGACCTCGTAGATGCTGCTAAAGACATCGAGGTAGGCAGCAGTGCCCACGTTGCCCTTGTCGGGCGGGAAGCTAAAGACGGTGATGGCCACCCGCTTCTGGTGCTTGGGCTTTCGGCGCAGGTTGGCCCATTTGAGGGCGCGCTTGGCAATGGCCTCGACGCGATCTTGCAGCGCGATCGCCCGGCCGGTATTGCCGTCGCGGCCCGAGACCACAATGGGCTCAATGCCGCCATCCAGCTCGGGGATGGCGATCTGGAGCGCCACTTGCACCGGGTGAACGCCCAGCTCGCTCTCTTCCCACTCCTCGGTGGTTTGAAACACCAGCGGCAGCGTCACCATGTAGGGCCGATTGAGCTGCCGCAGCGACTCGATGGCTTTGGGATGGTCCTGTCGGGCCGGGCCGCCCACCAGGGCAAAGCCGGTCAGCGAGACGACCGCATCCACCGCCGGCATGGGCTTGACGCTGTTGGCGGAGTGGTCCCAGAAATAGCTATCGACCGGCTTGGAGAAATCCAGCCCGCCGGCAAAGATAGGCAGCACGCGCGCGCCGCGCGCTTCCAGCTCCGAGACCACCGCCACGTAGTGGGCATCGTCGCCCGTGACCAGGTGGGTGCGCTGCACCACCAGCCCAATGCAGGGCGTGAGCGGATCTTTGAGGTCGTCGCCAATATCCTGGCGGCTGTTGTACCACTGGCGGTACTCGTCGAGATCCTCGAACATGCGGGGCGCGAGCGGGTGCCAGATGCCCATGTCGGGATAGACCACCGGCTCCTGGTAAGCCACCACCGGCTCGCTCTTACTGGCACCTTCCGCGTCGCTCTCGCTTTCATTGGAGAGGACGTATTTATCCGCCAGCATGAGCAGAAAGTTCTCCAGGTTCTGGGGCGATCCGCCCAGCCAGTACTGGAACGCCAGCATGAAGTTGCGCGCGTCCTGCGCTTTGTCCACAGGCAAGTACTTGAGGACCTTGGGCAGGGTCTGCAGCATTTTCAGCATGCCCTCCTGAAAGGAGGCCCCCTGCTTCTCCTTGCGCTTGCGCATGAACTGGGCGATGGCATTTTTGGACTGGCCCAGTTGCGCCATGGAGAAGCTGCCCAGCTTGTTGAGGCGCATGACCTCCGGCATGGAGGGGAAAACGATGGCCGCATCGAGCGAGTCGCGGTAGGGCGAGACGGCCTCAACCACTTTCTCGGCCAAGTCCTCGATGAAAATCAGCGAGCCGATGAAGATGTTGGCCTCGGCAATGTCCTGCTGGAAGCGTTCGTAGTTGTCGGGATCGCGCAGCTCCTCGATCAGGTAGCCGCTGACCTCCACTGCCACGTTGGGGTTGTTGCGATCGATGGAGCGGACCGCGCTGGAGATTGCGCTCTGGTACTGGGGCTCGAGCACGACGTAGACCACTTTGACCAGCACGCGCCCGTTGAGCTGCTCGGGCTCGATGTGGCGGATGGCGGACTTGACCTGGGTAAACATGCGGTGTTTCTCCTTGCCTCGGCAATCGCTGCGTGCGTGGGGTGCAAAGTGCGACGGCGCTCGCTTCCAAACTAGCTGGCGCCGGTCCAGATCCGTTCGTTACATTTATTTACTTTTAGCAAACGGTTGCGGGCAGAGCCAGCGCCAGCCCTGGCGTTTGCAACATTTCGATAAACAGGCTTGACGGCCGGCGCGGCCGCTCGGTCAATGGCCGCGCGACAGGCGCTGGCGCAGGCGCGCCTCCAGCTGCGCCAGCTCGGGCAGTCCCAACCGTTTGGCTAGCACCACAAAAACCGCCAGGATGGCCGCCGATCCCGTGGCAAGCTGCACCAGCTGCAGCCCCAAACCGTCACTGCCGAGCTGGCTGGCCCAGCCCCAGCGCACGGCGCCCCCCACCAGGCCGGCCGCCAGGGCACTGCCAGCGAGTGCCAGCAGCAGCCGCCCCCAAGCCAGCAGCGGCAGTCCGCCAATTTTGCGGTGCAGCACGGCCAGCAGCAGCCCCATCGAGATCAGGTTGACGCCCAGGGTGGCCAGCACCAGCCCCGGCGTCTCCAGCACTTGCACTAGCCCGTAGTCGAGCGCGGCATTGACGCCAATGTTGGCAGCGCTGATGCGAAACGGCGTGGTGCCATCCCCTAGGGCATAAAACACGCGCACCAGCACATCGCGCCCCAGATAGAAAAACATCCCCAGCCCGTAGGCCGCCATGACGGGGGCCACAATGGCCAGGGCTTGGGCATCAAAGGCATAGCGCTGGTAGACAATGCCCACTACTGGCTCGGCCAGCACCACAAACACGGCACTGAGCGGCAGCATTGTCAGGGCCGTCAGCAGCAGTCCCTGGCGGATGCGGGTTTTGAGCTCGCCCCAGTTCTCGGGGGCAGCCAGCCGCGAAAACACTGGCAGGAGCGGCACCAGGATGGCATTGGATAAGATGCCCAGCGGGGTGAGCACGATCAGGTTGGCGTATTTCATGGCAGCGGCGGCATGGCTGATGTAGGAGGCAAAAAACATGTCGGTGTAGACATTAATTTGCAGCATGCCGGCCGATAGCGCTGCCGGCCCCATGATGCGCAGCACCTCGCGCACTCCAGAATGGCGCCAGTTCAACCGCGGGCGCAGCTTCCCCAGCCCGGCGCGCCATTGGGCGATCACCTGCATCAGCCACTGCCAAAACGCCCCGGCCAGGGTGCCGCCGGCCAGCACCATCCCGCCCAGGCGGGCGTACTCGGGCTCGGCCACCTGCTCGCCCAATACAAACGCCAAACCGCCCAAGCCCAGCCCAATCGCCAGGTTGGAAAACAGCGGACTGATGCTGGGCAGCCAGTAGCGATTGGCGGCATTGAGGGTGCCAAAGCCAATGCCGATCAGCCCGGCCAGCAGGGCCATGGGCGCCATGATGCGCAGCTGCTGCACGGCGATGGCGCGCACCTGCGCGCGCTCGGGGTCGGCACTGAGCCCGGGCGCCACCAGATCGATAAAAGCGTCGGCAAAGGCAATCAGCACGACCACCACCACCAGCAGCAGGAGGCTGACCAAGGTGGTGACGCTCTCCACCAGCGGCGCGGCCTGGGCGCGATCGCGACGCGAGAGCACGCTCACCAGGGCGCTGTGGAACGGGCCGTTGATCCCGCCCAGCAGAATCAGCAAAAAGCCGGGGATGATGTAGGCATACGCGTAGGCATTGACCACCGGGCCAACGCCAAACGCGGCAGCAATGGCGACCTCGCGCAGCAGGCCGGAAGCTTTACTCAGGGCAGTCGCAACTGCCACAATTCCGGCAATACCGGCGATGGAGCGCTTGGGTGGAGAGCGATCGGCCATACCCCGGCACGGCGCCGACAGCGGCATCCTGACATTCTGCGCCATGGCAAACGAGCCCATCTACCGCTATCCGCCGCTGGTCGCTGGCACCCTAGTGCGCCGCTACAAGCGCTTTCTGGCCGAGGTCGCGCTGGAGTCGGGCGAAACGGTGGTGGCGCACTGCCCCAATACCGGTCCCATGACCGGCATCAGCACGCCCGGGCAACCCGTTCGCCTCTCCTACAGCACCAATCCCCGGCGCAAGCTCGCCTACACCTGGGAGCTGATCTGGGTGGCCGACGCGCAGCCCACCTGGGTTGGGGTCAACACCAGCTTGCCCAATCGCATCGTCAAGCTGGCGCTGCAGCAGGGATGCCTACCGAAGCTGGCCCCCTACAGTGATCGCATCCGCAGCGAGGTTGCCTACGGCCGCCAAAGCCGCGCGGATTTTGTACTGGGCGGGGATGGGGACGCACCGCTCTATCTAGAGGTCAAAAGCACCACTTGGACCCAACAGGACGTTGCGCTGTTCCCCGATACTGTGACCCAGCGCGGGCAAAAGCACTTGCGCGAGCTCATGGCGGTGGGGTCGGGAGCGCAAGCTGCAATCCTGTACTTTATCAACCGCGGCGACTGCCCGAAGTTTGCCCCCGGTGATCGCGCCGATCCGGCCTACGGCGAGCTCTTGCGGGCAGCCCACGAGCGTGGGGTTTGGGTGCTGCCCTACCGCTTCGACATTGCGCCTGAGGGGATCCGCTATCTGGGCCGCGCCAGCTTCCAACCCAGCCAGCCCCCATTGCCCCAAAAGCGCTAACCGCGCCGGGCGGCGCGGCATCGAGCCGAGCGTCGAGAGGTAAACGGCCGTGCGACTCCGGCAAGCCATCGTGGCTTACAAAGCAGGCGATTCCAGCAGCCAGGCTTGGGCGCAAGCCTGCAAGCAGGCCCTGGAGCAGCGCCACTGTCAGGTCTGGCTGGGCGCGAGCGGCCCCGAGGCCAACCCCTACCCTGCGTTTTTAGCCCAGGCGAGCGCCCCCATCGATCTGGCCATCGTGTTGGGCGGCGATGGCACAGTCCTGACGGCCGCGCGGCAACTGGCCCTGGCGCGCGTTCCCATCCTGGCGGTTAATGTGGGCGGTCACTTGGGGTTTTTGACCGACCCCTGCGAGGTGCTGCAACCCCCCGAGCAGGCTTTGGAGCGCTTGGCAGCGGATGCCTACACCTGCCAGCAGCGGATGATGCTGGAAGCGCGCTTGCTCGAAGGCGATCGCCACCAGCCCCAGGCAGCTAGCGAGCGCTTTCTCTGCCTCAACGAGATGGGGATCAAACCCGCCGGCCTGGACCGCATGCCCACTGCAACGCTGGCCATGACCGTCGATGGCGAGGCCGTCGACCGCTACCAGGGCGATGGCTTGCTCGTCGCCACGCCCACTGGCTCCACCTGCTATACGGCCGCGGCCAACGGCCCCATCTTGCACCCGGCCATGGAGGCGATTGCCGTCACGCCCATCTGTCCGCTGAGCTTATCGAGCCGTCCCGTGGTCATCCCGCCCAACTCGACCGTTTGCGTCTGGCCGATTGGGGAAGGCGCGCAGTACACCAAGCTCTGGAGCGATGGCGTGCTGGCCAGCGGGATCCAACCCGGCCAGTGGATCGCCATCCGACGCACGGATTGCTCGGCCCAACTCCTGCTGCTGCGCGATCGGCCCTCGTTCTACCAGACCCTGCGCGACAAGCTGCAATGGGGCAGCGCCCGCCTCGGCGGCGAGGAACGCAGCTCGGATTAAGGCGATGAGCCTATCTCCGACGGGCGAACCGGTTCGGGACCGGGGGGCTCTGGCATATCGCGCGGCTCCGATTGGGATTGTTGGGATTGCCCTTGTGAGGATTGCTGCTGCTGGCGCTGTTGTTGCTGCTGCTGCTGGCGCCGTTGCCGGCGCTGTTGTCGCTGCTGGCGCTGCTGCCGCGCCCGAATGGCACTCAGGCGCTGCTGCCAGTCTTGAATCCGGGCGCTGGCCTGGCCGTGGAGGGGCTGGCCGCGCCCGATCTGTTGGGCAACATTGATAGCCTGCTGGTATTTGCCCGCATTGGCGAGGCGCTTGGCGCGATTGAGGCGACCGCGGTTTTTGACGCGCTGAATTTTGGCACGCCACTGGCGGATGTTGGCCTGCGCCTCTTGATGCAGGGCCTCTCCTGACCCAATATCGCTAGCAATGTCGATCGCGCGCTGCCAGGCACCGACATTGCCGCCTTGGGCCACTGAGGTCGCTCGGTTGAGGATGGGCCGGTTGCGCACCAGCTGGATCTGGTAGCGCCACTCGCCAATTTTGTCTTGGGCTTGCGAGTAGAGGGGACGACCGGCCTCGATCTGGCTGGCAATGTTAATAGCCTGCTGCCAGGCATCCACCGTGCCGCCTTGGGCCACGGATTGGGCTTTGTTGAGAATGGGCCGATCCTGGGCAATTTGGATCTTGCGCCGCCACTTCTGGATTGCCTGCTGGGCCTGCTGGTAGCGCGGATTGGCTTGGGGAACCGAGTCGGCCTTGCTAATGGCGGCTTGCCAGGCATCGATGCCGCCCTCGCTGGCCGTTTCTCGGGCTTGCGAGAGGATTTTGACCCCCTCAATGGCGGCTTGCCAGCGCCCGATGAGGGCTTGCGCGCGATCGTGGAGCGGGCGATCGGGCCCCAGCTGCTTGGCCTTGTCAATGGCCGACTCCAGGCTCGAGACAGTGTTGCGGGCCGCGTCCGTGCCGGCCTCGGCCAGTTGCTTGATGTCGGCAACCTGGGCCTGGGCGTCGGCTGCCTCGGGCAGCGCCCGAGCAATTTCGGCAGCTTGCTGCCAGTTGTACTGCTTGAGGGCGTAGCGGGCTTCGTTGATGAGCTGGTCGGTGGCGCGCGCGATCAGCTGCTGGGCCTCCTGGTGAAAGTAGCTATCCGAGACCAGCTCGCGCGCCCCGCGGATGGCAGCCAGCAGGTTTTGGACGCCGCCTTCCTCCAGTTGGGACTCGGCCTGGGCCAGCTTTTTGCTGTGCTCGCGGGCAGTGTTGATACTCTCGAGGGCCTGCTCGTAGCGCGTCTGCGACCAATACGTATTGTCGATTTGGGCCAGTTGAGCGGCCGAGTCAAAGGCTGAATTCCACTGCCGCTGTTGCACCCGGCGCTCGATTTGGGCTATCAGCTCCTCGCCGCGCGACCAGATCGAGCGCCAGCGCTCGATCCGCTCTGTCATGATGCCATCAACATTGGCCTCATCCGGCAAGCTCGAGCGGGCGATCGTGATCGCCCGCTCGAGCTTGCCGGCCTGGAATTTTTCCTCGGCCAGCGCCAGCATCTGCTGCGCCCAGCGCTGGTAGTTCTGCTGGATCTCGCTCTGGAGCGGGTGGTTGGCCGGGAGCGGCTCCACGAGCGAAAAGGCTCGCCTGAGCCCATCAGCGGTGCCTTGCTGCGCTGCCTCCTGCGCGCAATAGAGGCGCTGCGAGGCCGAGGCAAGCGGCCAAAAGACCACGCTGCAATTGGTCTGCTGCGGGCTGAGCAGGCGTTGGGTTGCCGTGAACCCCAAACCGGCCGAGACAAGGATTACGGTAGTTCCCAGCAAGGGCCAGCTCAGCCAGCGCATCCAGCTGCGGGCCGCTACTGCCGAGCCGGCCGCCGGCTCGGCAGGGCTGTCAGTCCCCGCTTGCTGTTGCGACAGCGACTGACGGATGCGATTGATTCGCTCTTGGCGCTTGCGTTCGCTTGCCATAGGGTTTCCTGGGGCGGGCTGCTAAAGCACCGGATGCCTCGGGCTGCTCTCAGCCCGATTCGGCTTGTAGCTCGGCAATCAAGCCCGCCAAGCGGTCATTGCTAGCGTGGAAAACCGAACCGCAGAAGTGGCACGTTGCCTCAGCTCCCTCATTCTTATCGATCATATCCTGCAACTCGTCGCGCCCCAGCATTTTAAGCGCGCGCAGGAACCGCTCGAAGTTGCAACCGCAGTAGAAGCGCACCATATGCACCTCGGGCAGAATGGTGAGGTCCCAATCGCCCAACAGGGCCTCCAAGATATCGTTTAGTGATCGCCCGGCCCGCAACAGCCCGCTAAAGCTGGATAGCTCGGCAACGCGCGACTCCAGGGTTTGCACCAAGGTTTCGTCGCGAGCGGCCTGGGGCAACACTTGCAGTAGGATGCCGCCTGAGGCGATGACGCCCTCGGCGCTGACAAAGACCCCAACCGATAGGGCTGACGGGGTTTGCTCGGAGTGGGTTAGATAGTAGGTAATGTCTTCGCCCACCTCCCCCGAGACCAGCTCGACGGTACTGGCGTAGGGATAGCCGTATCCCACATCGCGCACGACGTAGAGGTAGCCCGGCGGACCGATGGCACCGCTGACATCGAGCTTGCCCTGCGCGTTGGGCGGTAGCTCGATGGCAGGATTGTCAACGTAGCCGCGCACGGTCCCGTCGGGACCGGCATCCACCAGCAGACCGCCCAACGGCCCGCTCCCTTTGATGCGCAAGTTGACGCGCGCCTCGGGCTGCTTCATGTTGGAAGCTAGCAGCAGGCCGGCCGACATGGCGCGCCCTAGGGCAGCCGTGGCAACGTAAGAGAGCGCGTGCCGATGCTGGGCTTGGGCGGTGAGTTGGGTGGTAATGGTTCCCACTGCTCGAATCCCGCCTTGCGCTGCCGTCGCGCGGATCAACTTATCGGCCATGACCTCGCCACCGAATCGCTGGGCTCTGCACTACTATTTTTATTATTTTAGGTAGGGCTTCCAGCGCGCCGGTTTTGGGTTGGTTGGCCCGGCGTCCGTTCCCCCACCTGCCATGCAAGGCACGTTTCAAAGCAGCCACCTCCGCATCGAGCTCGATGCATCGGCACAGGCCATCGGCGAGCGGTTGTTGGTCCCGCAGAAGCTGCAGCAGTGGCTCTGGCCGCAGCGCTTGCCGGCTGGCTTGCCACCTCGGTTGCAACAAGGCACGACGTTTGCCAGCGGCCTGGGTCCCCTCGCCATTCAGCACGAGGTGCGCCTCGCCCACCCGGGGGGCTTGCAGTTGCGGCTGAGCCAAGCCATCGATGGCTATCAGGAGTGGCGTTGGGGTGAAGGATGGGTGCAGTCCTGCCTTGAGGGCGTCTCGCTACTGCCGCTGGCCGCTCTACAGACCTACAGCCTCCTGCGGCTGCGGCAAGCAGCAGCCGGGCATTGAGGAGTCACTCGCTAAATTGATGGGCGTAGAAGCGCGCGTAGCGCCCGTTTTGGGCCACCAAGCTGTAGTGGGAGCCCGACTCCACAATGCGCCCGCCTTCCAACACCAGGATGCGATCCGCGCTACGCACGGTTGCCAGGCGGTGCGCAATGACTACCACGGTGCGATCGCGGGTGACGCGGGCTAGCGCCTGTTGGACTAGCGCTTCCGATTCGGCATCCAGCGCCGAGGTGGCTTCATCCAGCACCAGCAGGCGCGGATCGGGCCAGATAGCGCGCGCGATCGCCAGGCGCTGTCGCTGCCCGCCCGAAAAGTTGGTGCCGCACTCGCCGATGGGGGTCTGATAGCCCTGCGGCAGCTGCTCGATGAAGGGATGGGCGTTGGCAGTGCGGGCTGCCGCCTCGACCGTTTGGCGATCGAACGCGTGATGTCCGAAGGCAATGTTTTGGGCCACGGTGCCCGAGAACAGCATCGTATCCTGCGGCACGATGCCAATCTGGCGGCGCAAGCTGGCTAGCGTCACAGTCCGAATGTCGGTGCCGTCGATGCGAACGCAGCCGGCTTGGGGGTCGTAGAAGCGCGGCAGCAAATTGACCAGCGTGCTTTTACCAGCACCCGAGCTGCCCACCAGCGCCACGGTTTCGCCCGGCCGGACGCTCAGGTTCAACCCATCCAGCACGGGCGCCCGATCCGCGGCGTAGGCAAAGCGCAGCTGCCGGCACTCCAGCCGCCCCGCCATGGGGGGAAGCGCGATCGCCTCCGGCCGCTCGAGCACGGTGGGCTGCAGCGCCAGCAGTTCCCCGATGCGATCGAGGGAGGCCTCGCTCTGCTTGATGTCGTTGTAGTTGGCCGTGACGATGGCGATGGGGTCAATCAGCATCAAGACCCCTGCGCCGAAGCTAACGAACTCGCTGCTGGTGAGATTGCCCTGCGCGATCTGCCAGGCCCCGAGCAAAAACAGCAGCAGGATGGCGCTGGCCTCCAAAAAGCCCACCACCGGGTACTGGATGGCTTTGAGGCGCTCGGCGGCGTACTGGGCGCGGCGATTGCGCTCGGCCGCCTGCGCGAACCGCTCGGCCGCATAGCCCTCGGCCACAAAAGCCTTGATCGGGCGGATGCCTTGGAAAAACTCCGACAGCATGGCCGAGAGGTCGGCAACGCGATTCTGGCTGCGGCGCGAGTACTGCTTGATGCGCTCGCCAAACCAACCAATGAGCGTGCCCATCAGCGGCGCTAGCACCGAGATGGCGGCGGTAAGCTGCCAGTTGAGATAGACAATGTAGCCAAACACGGCTACCAACTGCAGGCTGCTGGGCAGCAGTTGGCTGGCGATTTTGTTAATGGCCGCGCCCACGCGATCGACATCTTCGGTCAGGCGGTAGCTCAAATCGCCGATGCGTGCCGACTCAAACCAGTCCAGGCTCAGGTGTTGGAGGTGGGTGTAGGTGTCTTGGCGCAGCTGGCGCGCGATCGCCAAAGACGCCCGAGCCGCCAGGCTGTCTTGCCCGTACTGGGCGATTTTTTGCACCAGGAACAACCCCAGCGCCACGCCCAGCAGTTGCGCGCTGCGCGCAATGTTGCCTTGACCGACCGCTTGCGCAAACGGATCGGCCAGCCAGGCCAGCACCGGCCAGAGCGCGACGAACGCTAGCGTGCAGGCCAGCGCCTGGACGAACGTGCGGCGCTGGGGGCGCAGGTACCCCCAAAGCGTTAGGGCATGGGATGCGGGCAAACGGACCAAGGGGCGCTCCGGTGACGGTCGCGGTCTCCAAGCTACCAACCCCAGCGCAGCCGGCGGTTGCCACTGCCGGCGCCCCATGCAAAGTTTGATAGGCGGCGAGCGAGCAAAGCAGGCATGGGCATTCGCAACGGAATCTTGCTGGGATTGCTGCCGCTTGTGCCCTTATCGCTGGTGGCCGAGTGGCAGCAGTGGGGGGCAACGGCGGTGTTCGTCACGGCCGGGTTGGCCCTCGTCCCGCTATCGGGATTGTTGAGCCAAGCGACCGAAAAAATTGCCCTGGTAGTGGGGCCTAACGCCGGCGGCTTGCTCAATGCCACCTTGGGCAACGCGACGGAGCTGATCGTGGCGTTTTTGGCCCTCAAAAGCGGCTTGATTGGCGTCGTCAAAGCCTCCATTACCGGCTCTATCCTCAGCAATCTGCTGCTGGTGATGGGCTTGGCCATGCTGCTGGGCGGCTTGCGCTACCCCGAGCAGACCTTTCAACCGGCGGCGGCGCGCGCCAACGCCTCGGCCATGAACCTGGCTGTGGTGGCCATCTTGCTGCCTACGGCCGTGGATCGCACCTCCAGCGGCATCAGCGAGGCGACCCTGCAGCCGCTGTCGGTGGCAGTGGCGCTGGTGCTGATCGCCGTTTACGGGCTGACGCTGCTGTTTTCGCTCAAAACCCACGCCTACCTCTACGAGGTCAGCACCACCGAGCACGCTTCAGCGAGCGAGGCGGCAGCGCGGCCGGCCTTGCTGCCCTGGGGGAGTGCCCTGCTGGTCGTGGCGATCGCCATCGTCGGAGTTGCTGGTGGGCTCGCTAGAGGCCGCAACCGCCCAATTGGGCCTGACGCCGCTGTTTGTGGGCGTCATCGTGCTGCCGGTTATCGGCAACGCGGCCGAGCATGCCGCTGCCGTCACGGTGGCCCTCAAGGACAAAATGGATTTGGCCCTGTCGGTGGCGGTGGGATCGAGCCTGCAAATTGCCCTGTTTGTCGCGCCCGTGCTGGTCATTGCCGGGTGGTGGCTGGGCCAGCCCATGGACCTGGATTTCAATCCTTTTGAGTTGGTG
Organism: Cyanobacteria bacterium QS_8_64_29; assembly: GCA_003022125.1. Lineage (NCBI taxonomy): Bacteria > Bacillati > Cyanobacteriota > Cyanobacteria bacterium QS_8_64_29. Next base: position 16,863 of record PXQH01000033.1, read on the forward strand.
GCGGTCGCGGTGCTGGTGGCCAACTCCATCGCCTCTGACGGCCGCTCCAACTGGTTTGAGAGGGGCTTGCTGCTGGCTACCTACGCCATCATCGGGCTGGCTTTTTTCTTCCACCCGCCGGATTAGTAGGCGTGCTGCAGCTCGTAGAAATCGGGCGAGACGTAGTCCTTGCGCAGGGGCCAGCCCTGCCAATCTTCGTTCATGAGCAGCCGCTTGAGGTTGGGGTGCCCCTCAAACGCGATGCCGAACATATCGTAGGTCTCGCGCTCCTGCCAGTCCGCCCCCTTCCAGATCCAGTAGACCGAGGGAACGCGCGGATCTTCGCGCGGCAGATAGACCTTGAGCCGCACCTCGGGTGGGCGATCAGCCCCGTCGGCGAGCTTGACGAGGTGGTAAAAGCTGACCAGCTCCCGACCGGGGCCGACATCGTAGCCCCCCTGGCACTGCAGGTAATTGAACCCGTAGGCGTACAGCGCCGTGGCGATGGGCAGCAGGTAAGCAGGCTCGACCTTGATGAGCTCGACGCCGCGATGGTCGGGCGGTAGCAGCTCGTGCGCGAAGCCATTGTCGATCAGCCACTGCGAGGTCGGTCCGGGCTCGACGATGGCACCGCCCTCGCCTTCAGCGGCCTCCGGCGCTTGGGATTGTTCGTTCTCGTTGGCGGATTGCCGTTCAGCCACGGTCGGTCTCCTGAGCGGTCTGCGATTGCTGTAGGGCCGGCGGTACGGGGGTCCCCATGGCTTCGGTCAGCTCCTGCGGGGGCGCTTGCCGAGCCTCGCTCTGCAGGTAGCGCCCGTCGTGAACCACCTCCACCGGCTTCATGTTGTGCGGGATGGTGTAGTAGCGATGCGTCTGCTGCATGCTGTAATCCCGCTCCTGAATGGACTGGTTGGCGATCTTTTTGCGCAGCTTGACGATCGCATCGATGATGGCCTCCGGTCGCGGCGGGCACCCCGGGATGTAGACATCCACCGGAATGAGCTTGTCTACCCCTTTAACAGCAGTGGTGGAGTCCATGCTGAACATCCCGCCGGTGATGGTGCAGGCCCCCATGGCCATGACGTATTTGGGCTCGGGCATCTCTTCATAGAGGCGCACCAATGCCGGGGCCATTTTCATGTTGATGGTGCCGGCGGTGATGATGAGGTCGGCTTGCCGGGGGCTGGCGCGCGGCAGCAGCCCGAAGCGGTCGAAATCGAACCGCGAGCCGATCAGGGCGGCAAATTCAATAAAGCAGCAGGCCGTCCCGTACATCATGGGCCACAAGCTCGAGAGCCGCGCCCAGTTGTAGAGATCGTCCACCGTCGTCATGACGACGTTTTCGGAGAGATCCTGGGTGACCTGGGTGCGCGAGACGGGGTTGAGGATCTTCTCGCGTTGCTGCTGCTCGATCTCGGCTTCGCTTTGGGGGGTGTTCTCCGAGCTTACGACCATTCCAGTGCTCCTTTGCGCCATGCGTACACGAGCGCGACGATCAAAATGCCGATGAAAATGAGCGCCTCAACGAACGCAAGCAGCCCGAGCTTGCTAAACGCGATCGCCCACGGGTAGAGAAAAACCGTCTCTACATCGAAAATGACAAAGACCAGGGCAAACATGTAATAGCGGATGTTGAACTGGATCCAGGCACCACCGAACAGTTCCATGCCTGATTCGTAGGTCGTGCGCCGCTCGGGGCCGCCGCGGCTGGGTCGCAGCAGCTTGGAGGCCGCTAGCGCCACAACCGGTACCAGGCTGCAGAGCAGCAGAAAGGCCAGAAAGTACTCGTAACCGCTGAGGACAAACACGTTCGCTGGGCGCTCCGGTTCGCTATCGTCGGTTAAGCTCGCGTAACATTATAGCTTTGAGCGGCACTGCGCCCGCGCCCACAGGCCGGGTGCTTGTCCCCAGGCACGCTATGATTGGAGCGAGAGCTCCGCTCGATTTGCCATGCGCGATCCGGCCGACGAGCGCACCCTGGCCGAGCAGGCCCCCTCGCGCTACGAGTGCCGCAACTGCGGCTACGTCTACGAGCCCAACAAAGGCGATAGCAACCGCAACATTGCGCCGGGAACGCCCTTCGAACAGCTCCCCAGCGATTGGCGCTGTCCGGTTTGCGGCACCAGCCGCGCCACCTTCCACGATGTTGGCGCCGTCGAGGCGCCCTCGGGCTTTGCCGAAAACCTCAACTACGGCTTGGGGGTCAACCGCCTAACGCCGCGGCAGAAAAACCTGCTCATCTTTGGTAGCCTGACGCTCGCGTTTCTGTTTTTCCTCAGCCTGTACCGCTTGGGCTAGGCTGGGCTCGCCCGAGGTGGTAAACGAGGGTCCCCATGGCAATAGCAATGGCCGCCCTGCGGCGAACGCTGGCCGCACTAGTAGCAGTGGTGCTGTGCGCTGGTTGCAGCGATCTGCCCTCCCTGTCTGAGGTGGGCGAGAATCCCTGGCAGCGCATCGACATGCCAACCGATGCCGCCCTGGTCGATTTGGCCTTTACGCGCGATGCCGATCGCGGCTGGGCCGTGGGCAACAGCTCCGCCATTTTGGAGACCCGAGACGGCGGCGATAGCTGGCAGCTGCGCGAACTCGAGCTCGAGGAGCAGCAATTTAGCTTTACGGCGGTCAGCTTTAGCGGCAATGAGGGCTGGATCGCCGGCTCGCCCTCCATTCTGCTCCACACCGAGGATGGTGGCGACACCTGGTTCCGCATCCCGCTGAGCGAGAAGCTGCCGGGCTCGCCCTACAGCGTCACTGCCCTGGGCCCGGGCCAAGCCGAGATAGTGACCGATGTGGGGGCGATTTACCAAACCCAGGACGGCGGGCGCAATTGGCAAGCGCGGGTCGAAGAAACCGTCGGGGTGGTTCGCAACATCTCCCGCTCGCCCGAGGGGCGCTACGTTGCCATCTCGGCTCGCGGCAACTTCTACTCCACCTGGGCGCCCGGCCAAACGGAGTGGCAAGCCCACGAGCGCACCAGCTCGCGGCGCATCCAAAACATGGGCTACGGCAAGGACAGCCGCATGTGGCTGCTGGCACGCGGCGGTCAGATCCAGTTCAGCGAGCCGGGCGATTTTGAGAGCTGGAACGAACCGCAATATCCGGAGTTCTCAGCGAGCTGGGGCCTGTTGGATGTTGGCTATCGCACCCCGGAGGAGCTCTGGGTTGCCGGCGGTAGCGCCAACTTGCTCTGCAGCTTTGACGATGGCGCCTCGTGGCAAAAGGACCGCCAAGTGGAGGACATCCCCGCCAATTTCTACCGCATTGTCTTTTTGAGTCCCGAGCGCGGCTTTATCTTGGGCAACGATGGCGTCCTGCTCAAATACCGCCCTCAAGCGGCTGCCAGCTAGCGACCAACGCGTTTGCCCGGTCAGTCGCGCATTTAGTAAACTCATTTGTAGAGATCAAGTCAAGTCCGATAGCTGGGAGTCCGCTTTATGCCAAGCACCGGAGAGCGCCCGTTTTCCGATATCATCACCAGCGTCCGCTACTGGGTGATTCACAGCATTACGATCCCCATGCTCTTCATTGCCGGCTGGCTGTTTGTCAGTACCGGTTTGGCCTACGATGTCTTTGGCACGCCGCGTCCCGATGAGTACTTTACGCAGCAGCGCCAAGAGCTGCCCATCGTGACGGATCGCTTCGATGCCAGCCGCGAAATTGAGGAACTCAACAAGTAATGCAGGCAAGGCGAGCGCACCATGACTAGCAACACGCCCAACCAACAACCTGTTTCCTATCCCATTTTCACCATCCGGTGGCTAGCGGTTCACGTGCTGGCTATCCCTACCGTGTTTTTCCTCGGTTCGATCGCGGCCATGCAGTTCATCCAGCGGTAGGAGCCCCCATGCCACAACAGCGCACGCCCAATCCCAACAAGCAGCCTGTCGATTTCAACCGCACCTCGCTTTTTCTAGGGCTGCTTTTAATCTTTGTGTTGGGGATCCTGTTCTCCAGTTACTTTTTCAACTAACCCGCAGTCAACTCGCGCGCGCCTCGAGGAGGGGCAGGTAAAATGAGCAACGGTCGGATTCCGCTCTGGATTGTTGCCACAGTAGCCGGAACGGGGGTACTGGCTGTTGTCGGCATCTACTTTTACGGCGCCTATGCGGGGGTAGGCTCCTCGTTCTAGCGCACTAGCGCCTCTGGAGCCGGGCGAGCGCGGCTCTAGCAGGCTGACTCGGGCTGCGCCTGCAAAGCTGCCAAGCGTGCGGGCAGCTCGCTCTGCAAGCAGGTTTGCTGTTCCTGAGACGCCAGCCACTTCAGTTGGACGGTCCCAGCCTCGGCTTCGTGATCGCCGAGCAGCAGGCAAACGTGGGCGCCGGCGCGATCGGCGCGCTTGAGCTGCTTGCTAAAGGCACTGCCGCCCAGATCCAGCTCGACTGCAAACGCCTGCTGGCGCAGCTGCTGGGCTAGGGTCAAGGCTTGGGCCTGGGCGCGCTCGCCGCGTGAGGCCAAATAGATGGGGGCAGCGCCCGAGGCAGGCGCCTCCAGTTGCTGCAGCAGTAAGGTGAGGCGCTCCATGCCGATGGCCCACCCCACGGCCGGGGTATCGGGACCGCCTAGCTGGGCCACCAGGCCATCGTAGCGGCCGCCACCGCACACGGTGGCTTGCGCGCCCAGATCGTCGGATTGGATCTCGAAGGCGGTGTGGGTGTAGTAATCTAAGCCGCGTACCAGGCGCGGGTTGAGGCGGTAGGCGATCCCCAGATCGCTTAGGGACTGCTGCACGCTCTCGAAGTGCGCCTGGGATTCGGGCTTGAGGTAGTCCGTAATGGGCGGCAGCTCCCGGACGAGCTGCTGGGTGCGCTCGTCTTTGCTATCCAAAATCCGCAGCGGATTGCGATGCAGCCGCTGTTGGGAGTCGGCATCGAGTTCCGCCTGGTAGGGGGCCAAACGCTCGCTCAGCACGGCCCGGTAGCGCTGGCGATCCTCAGGGTCGCCGATGGAGTTGAGATCGAGGCGAAGCTGCTTTAAACCCAGCGCGCGCAGCAGCTCGGTCGCGATCGTGATCGTCTCGACATCGGCGCGGGGATCGGCGCTGCCGATCAGCTCCACCCCAATTTGGTGGAACTGTCGCTGGCGGCCCGCTTGCGGGCGCTCGTAGCGAAACATGGGACCGCCGTACCACAAGCGCTGCACGCCGGCGGAGTGCAAGCCGTTTTCAATGTAGGCACGCACCACTCCTGCCGTTCCTTCCGGCCGCAGCGCGACGGTGCGATCGCCGCGGTCCTGAAAGGCATACATTTCCTTGCTGACAACATCGGTGGCTTCGCCGATGCTGCGCTCGAACAAGACGGCTTGCTCCAGCACGGGCGGGCGAATCTCGCGGTAGCAGGCCCGCCCCAACACGCGCCGAGCGGCGTCCTCGACCCGCTGCCAGTAGGGAGCCTCATCGGGCAGAATGTCGCGCGTTCCGCGCAGGGCCTGTAGCGATCCCATGGCGATCCCAGTTCCTCGGGCAACTGCCAGGCCCACACGATAGCGCAGCGCGGGCTGGGCTAGTCGCGATCGCCCAGCAGCGGGTACACGATGGCAAAGCCCAGCCCAAAGCACGTCAGCGCGATCAGCGAGACAGTGATGGCGATCCCCCAGACGCTCATGCCTGCCGTGCGCCCTTCGCTTGGGGCGCTCGATGGGGCACTCGGCGGTTCGGCCGCCACCCACTGCTCTGCCGGTAGCGAGGGTTGGGCAAATGCCGGGGGTTGTGGCGAGGGTGGGGTCGCGTTCGCTGCGCCCGCTTCAGTATCCTCGGCGGCGGAAGGCTCGCCTTCGCGCCAGGCCGCGAGTTCCTGTTGGAGGCGGCGGTTGCGCTCGACCAGTTGCTGATTGTATTGCTTGAGCGAGTCGAGCTTGGCGCGCGTGGCGCGCAGCTCGCCGGTTAGCTCGCGGTAGACCGATAGAGGGACCGTGGAGCGGCTAGCGTCGCTTGCTGCGTCGTGCGGAGTCGGTTGGGGGGGACGCGTTTGAGCGCTCATGGTTCGCCTGGGTGGCGCTACTGCCGTCGCGATCGGTTAGGAGCGACTGCCCGAGGAGCGGCGCCGCTGCAAGAACTCGGGAATGTCGAGACCGCCTGAGGCAACTTCGTTGGCATTGTTGCTCTCGGCCGGCGATTGCAGCGGTTGGGCCGGTGGTGCGCTCGATCGTCGGGCTGCGGTATCGGGGGTACTGGGCGCCGCTTCATCTGCGGTAAAGCCAGTGGCAATCACCGTCACGCGAACCTCACCCTCCATGCGTTCGTCAACGACGGCCCCAAAAATAATGTTCGCTTCGGGCGAAGCGGCATCGTAGATGGCCTCAGCAGCGGCGTTGACCTCGTGCAGCGTCAGATCGCTGCCACCGGTAACGTTGAGCACCGCTCCCTGCGCGCCGTCAATGGAGGTCTCGAGCAAGGGCGAGGAGATGGCCGCCATGGCCGCCTCCTGCGCTCGGGACTTACCCGAGCCCGAGCCCGTTCCCATCAGGGCGGAACCGGCATCTGCCATGACCGCGCGGATGTCGGCAAAATCCACATTGATCAGCCCCGGAATGGTAATGATATCGGAGATGCCCTGCACGCCCTGGCGCAGCACGTCATCCGCCATACGGAATGCCTCCTGCATGGGCGTCTGCTCCGAGATCGCCGATAGCAGCTGGTTGTTGGGAATAACGATGAGGGTATCCACCCGCGAGCGCAGCGCGGCAATCCCCTCCTCAGCTTGTTGCGTGCGGCGCCGCCCTTCAAAGGTGAATGGCCGCGTGACCACCGCCACGGTCAGGCACCCCACCTCTTTGGCGACCTCCGCCACGATGGGAGCCGCTCCGGTGCCGGTCCCGCCCCCCATGCCAGCGGTGATAAAGGCGAGGTCGGTATTCTCCAGCGAGCTGGCTAACTCGTCGCGCGATTCTTCGGCGGCTTTTTGGCCGATTTGCGGGTTGCCCCCTGCTCCCAGACCGCGGGTCAGTTTTTGACCGATCTGCATGCGCTGGGTCGCAGTGGATTGCGATAGGGCTTGCGCGTCCGTATTGATGCCCCAAAACTCCACCCCCGAGACTTCGCTGGCAATCATGCGGTTGACCGCGTTGCAACCGCCGCCGCCCACGCCAATCACCTTGATGCGGGCAAAGTTCCCCGGCACGATGTCCTCGTCCTGAGCCGCCGCTTGCGGCGACGCGGCTGCCAGCTCGGTTGAGGAGCCCGAATGGCTGGCCCGATCGCTGTTATTGCTGGGATGGACGCCGCGACTGGCGTTACTGTAATGCGCGTGCGTGGAGAAAGGGCGGTCTACTGTCATCACTGGGGAATGGTGGTTGGGGCGCACTCGGGCTAGTCTGGCGCGGCTTTGTAATGATGGCGAGCAATGGCAACGCCAATATGATGAATCCGAGCCTGGGATTACGCCCTTAGACTATAGAGATTGGCCGGGTTTGTCAATTTGGCCCGCTCGATGGCGGCGGGGCATTGGCACTAGCTCGAACGCGAACGGTAGGCGCCTCGGGAACTTGGAGATCGATGTAGTCGATGCGCTCGGGGAGCGCCTGCAGGCGGGCGAGGGCGGCCAGCTGCGCGCGAAAGCGCTGCGGCCGATAAGGCCCCAGATGAACTTCACCCAACGCCGTTTTTAGGATCAGGTTGCCAGGTTGGCGCCAGTCGAGGGCCGAGACCTCAACCCGCGAGCGAGCGAGCGTTCGGTAGAGCTGAGGCCACTGCGAGCGGTACCGATCGCGAAAGCCCAACACCTTGAGCTCGGGGTGCTCACCACCGCCGCGATCGCTAGAAGCCGGAAACGCCCGGCCGCGCGCGTCAATGGGGACCGCCGCTTGCGGCTGTTGTGCCGGTACTGCTACGGCTACTGGATCGCGCTCTGCCACGGTGACGATCAGGCGCGGCGGCAGGAGCTGGCGCGATACGGTGGCCTCGGCAATGGGGAGTTGTGCTTCCAGGCGCTCGCTCAGGGTCCGCACCTCCATCCCCAACAGAAAGGACGATTCGGTGTGGGCAGCAGCGAGCCGGCGGATGGCCGCGTCGCTCAACCGCTGGTTGCCGCGGATGTGGATTTGGCTGGGCTGGCGCAGATGCCATTGAGGCAAGGTGGCGCTCCAGGCCAATGCCCCAGTCAGCCCGCCTAGCAGCAGCGAGCGCCAGAGTGCCTGTAGCGTTTTCCGCCGGCGGCGGCGTTGCAAGCGCTGCCGCCGGCGCGCGATCGCCTTTGCCGATGTCGAGCCCACTGCCGTCATGGCGGCGTTCCTCAGTCCTTAGCTGCTGGGCGCCCCTAGGCCAGCGCGGAACCCCAACCGGTTGCTGGCTGTCAAGGGCCCAGTGATCGATGCCTCAGTCTAGCCAATCGCGCCAACGGGCTGGCAAGCGGGCCGCTTGCCAGCGCCCCCCTGTGCTAGGCTAAGCCTAAAAAACGCACAAGCACCGGACTCTGACGGGCACTGCACTTATGGTTGCTGGCAAAAACAAACTTGTGCTCGGCGCCACGGCAGCAGCAGCGACCACCGCTGCCGTTACGGGGGCTGGGATGCAGCTCAACGGGATGGGGCTCAACCTATCGCAGGGGCAGTCCCTTTTGCGCAATAGCCCGAAAGAGCTGGTCGATGAAGCTTGGCAAATTGTCAATCAAAACTACGTCGATGCGACCTTCGATGGGATCGACTGGGAAGCCGTTCGCACCGAGTACCTCAACCGCTCCTACGACAGCAAGCAGCAAGCTTACCAAGCCATCAGCGAGATGGTGGATAAGCTTGACTCGCCCTACACGCGGTTCATGAAACCGCAGGAGTTCAAAAACCTCAAAATCGATACCTCTGGCGAGCTGACCGGCGTCGGCATCCAGGTTGCCAAAGATGAGAGCAGCGATCGCATCAAGGTCATCTCGCCCATCGAAGGAACGCCGGCCGCCCAAGCCGGGATCGCAAGCGGCGATATTATTACCCAAATCGATGGCGAGAGCACCCAGGGCATGGCGTTGAGCGAGGCCGTCCAGCGCATCCGCGGCAAGGTGGGCACTGACGTCGAGCTGACCGTGCGCCGCGACGAGCGCAGCCAGACTTACACCATCACCCGGGCCCAAATTGAGGTCCATCCGGTCAAATCGCGGGTGGTTGAGGCCCAGCCCGAACCAGTGGGCTACATCCGCCTGCGGCAGTTCAGTACCAAGGCATCAGGCGAGATGCGCCAAGCCATCCAAAAACTGGAAGGCAAGGATGTTGGGGGGTACGTGCTCGATTTGCGCTCCAATCCAGGCGGGTTGCTCTCGGCGAGCGTCGAGATTGCGCGCATGTGGCTGGATGAGGGCACCATCGTGTTGATCGTCGATCGCAACGGCGAGCGCGATCGCAAGCAGGCCAGCGGAAGCGCGCTCACCGACGAGCCCGTGGTCGTGCTCGTCAACGGCGGCTCGGCGAGCGCCAGCGAGATCCTGGCCGGGGCCTTGCAAGACAACAGCCGCGCCACGCTGGTGGGCGCCCGCACCTTTGGCAAGGGCTCGGTGCAGTCGGTACGCGCTCTAGGCGATGGCTCCGGCCTGGCGGTCACGGTGGCCAAACACCTCACCCCCAGCGGGCGCAACATCAGCCAAAACGGCATCAAACCCGACGTCGTGCGCGAGCTCAGCGAGCAGCAGCAAAAAGCCCTGCGCCAAAACCGCGATCGCATTGGTTCGCCAACCGATCCGCAGTTTGCCAAAGCCCTATCGGTGCTGCAGCAGCGCATTGCCGCCGAGCGGCAGCAGCTGGAAACGGCAGCCCCCTAACGGTACTCGCGCGCCCAGCGCCCGTCAGGCCTGGCCGCTAGCGCGGGTTGCGGTTAAGCTCGATCCGAACGATTGCAACGCAGAGGGATAGCCAAGCGTGGGGCTCATCGACCGCTTCTCCCGAGACATGGGCATTGACCTGGGGACCGCCAATACGTTGGTGTTTGTCTCCAACGGCGAAGCCATCCTCGACGAACCGTCCGTGGTGGCAATCGATAAAAACACGCAGGAGGTTTTGGCAACCGGCCAGCAAGCTAAAGCCATGCTGGGCCGGACGCCGGACAGCATCACCGCCCTGCGGCCGCTGCGCGATGGCGTCATTGCTGATTTCGACAGTGCCGAGCTCATGCTGCAGCAGTTCCTGCGGCAAGCGTTGGGCGGCCGCTCGCTGGTGAGGCCGCGCTTGGTCATCGGCATCCCATCAGGGGTTACCGGCGTGGAGCGGCGCGCGATCCTGGAAGCAGCTTCACAAGCGGGCGCCCGCGAGGTTTATGCAATCGACGAACCGGTGGCTGCCGCGATCGGCGCTGGCTTGCCCGTGGAGGAGCCCGTGGGGCACTTGGTAGTCGATATTGGCGGCGGGACCACCGAGGTCACCGTCTTGAGCCTGCAGGGGACCGTCCTGAGCGAGTCGGTCCGGGTAGCAGGCGACGATCTGAGCGAAGCGATCGCGCAGTACTTGAAAAAAGTCCACAACTTGGTGGTGGGCGAGCGCACTGCCGAGGACATCAAGATCCAGCTCGGGTCGGCCTATCCCAGCGACGGCGACAGCGAGCGGGAGATGGCCGTTCGGGGATTGCATCTGCTCTCGGGGTTGCCGCGCAATGTCACCCTCAAGGCCCCCGAGATCCGCGAGAGCCTGTCGGAGCCGCTGACCGCGATCGTCGAGGCCGTCAAGCGCACCCTAGAGCGAATCCCGCCCGAGCTCTCAGCCGACATCATCAACCACGGCATCGTCCTGACTGGCGGCGGCGCGCTCCTGGATGGCCTGGATACGCTCATCAGCCACGAAACCGGCGTCGTCACCCACGTTGCCAGCGATCCGCTGCGCTGCGTTGTCCTGGGGACCTCTCGGGTGCTCGATCGCTTCGGCGAGGCCCAGCTCAACCGCCTCTTTAGCGAGCGCGTCCGCGAGGGCTAGCCGGCCCCTCGGCCCTATTTGGCCTCCAGCCAATTGGGGCCGGCGCAGGCCTCAACCGACAGCGGAACGCTCAGCTCAACGGCCCCCTCCATAATGGCCTGGATGTGGGGCTGCAGCTCCGCCCACTCCTCGCGCGGCACCTCCAATACGAGCTCGTCGTGGACCTGCAGCAGCAAGCGCGCCCGGTACTGGTGAGCTTGCAGCCAGTCGGATAGCTGCACCATGGCCACTTTGATAATGTCGGCGCTTGAGCCCTGGATGGGGGCATTGGCCGCAGCGCGCAAGGTCTCGGCGTCCTCGCGCGCGGGGCGCAACGCCGCCAGATCGATGGTTTCCTCGGCAGCCCCTCGCAGCTGGCGCAGGCGATCGCCGCGCCAGTCAAAGTAGCGCTGCCGCCCCAGCACTGTTTCGACGTAACCGCGCGCGATCGCGGCTTGTTTGCAGCCGTCCAAAAAGGCAAAGACCTGCGGGTAGCGCTCCCGGTAGCGATCGATAAAAGCTTGCCCGCGCTCGGCGCTCACCCCGGCTTCGCGGGCAAAGCGCTGCGCGCCCATGCCATAGATGACGCCAAAGTTGATGACCTTACCCAGCCGGCGCTCTTCGGCTGTCACCTCGCCCGGTTCCTTATCGAACAGCAGTTGGGCAGTGACCGTATGGACGTCACGGTTGTTGCGGTAAGCCTCCACCAGGATGGGGTCCTGGCTGAAGTGGGCCAGAATGCGCAGCTCGATCTGGGAGTAGTCTGCCGAGACCAGCAGCCACCCTGGCGCCGGCACGAAGGCCTTGCGGATTTGGCGCGAGAACTCGGTCCGGACCGGGATGTTTTGCAGGTTGGGATTGGAGGAGGAGAGCCGGCCGGTGGTGGTAATGGTTTGATTGAAATCGGCGTAGACGCGCTGCGTCTGCGGATCGGCGAGCGACGGGAGGGTGTCGATGTAGGTGGATTTGAGCTTGGCCAAGCTGCGGTAGCGCAGAATGGCATCGATTACCGGGTGGTCCCCTTGCAAGCGCTCCAGCGTCGCATGGTCGGTGGAGCGACCGGTTTTGGTTTTGCGCGCCTTGCGCCGGTCGAGGTTGAGCCGCTCGAACAGCAGGGCACTGAGCTGCTTGGGCGAGTCCAGATTGAACTGCTCCCCGGCCGCTTCAAACGCTGCCTGCTCGATCTGCTGCAGTTGCTCGGCCAGCTCGCGCGAGAGTTGGTTGAGGTAGTCGGTATCGATGCGGATGCCGCAGTACTCCATATCCGCCAAAACCGACTCCAGCGGCAGCTCCACGGTCTCGAACAGCGTTTGGAGCGCGGGATTGGCCGCTAGGGCATCGCGCAATGGCGGCACGAGCAAAAACGTGGCATAGGCATCCATGCCGCAGTAGTGGGCGACTGCAGCCACCTCGAGATCGGCGATGGTTTGCCCTTTGGGAATGGCCAAATCTTGGTAGCTGTCGGGGACGAGCGCTGCCGGCAAGTGGCGCGCTACCAAATCTTTGAGGTTGTGGGTCGTCTCGGGCCGGAGCAGATAGCTAGCCAGCAGCGTGTCGAAGGTGACGCCGCGCAGCGCAATGCCGTGATGCCACAACACCAGCCGGTCGAATTTGGCGTGCTGGAGGGCTTTGGGATACTCGCGACTCTCGAGCAGGGGGCGCAGCTGCTCCAGGGCGCGGGCGCAGTCGAGGTTGCCGCCCTGACTGTGCCCGAGCGGGATGTAGGCAATCTGATCTGGCTGAGGGCCCCAGCAGCAGCCCAATCCCACCAGTTGGGCCTTGCGGGGCTTGAGCGCAGTGGTCTCGGTATCCCAAGCCACGGGCGAATCGCCCTCGGTCAAGGTCTGGAGGTGGGCCACTAGCGCTTCCAGTCGCTCGGGCGTGTCGATGATGTGGGGATTGGGGGCGTACTGCGCTTGGGCCTGTTGGTGTCGATCAGTCTCTTCCGGGCTAAAAAAGGCCAGATCCTCAGCATCGGCACTGGCGCTGCCATCGGCATCCGCGCTGGGTGGCCCCCCTAACTGCTGCTGGAGCCGGTCGAGGCGCCGCAAGAACGTATTGAGCTCGAGCTCGGCCAACAGCGGGCGCAGCTCGCTCGCCTCGAAGCCCTGCAAGCGAAACGCCGCCAGCGGTAGCTCGCAGGGGGCATCGGCCTGGAGTTGGACCATGTAGCGCGAGTGCTGTGCGGCCTGTTGCCCGGCCTCGAGCTTGGTGCGGGTTGTGCCTTTGATGCGCTCGAGGTTCTGGTAGATGCCGTCCAGGTCGCCATAGGCCTGCAGCAGCTTGACCACGGTTTTGGGACCAATGCCCTCAACCCCGGGAACGTTGTCGGATTTGTCGCCGCAAAGGGCTTTGTAGTCGACCACCTGCTCGGGCGCGATCTGGAGCTGCTCGCGCACTGCCTCAGGGCCAACTTCTGAGATAGTGGCTTCTGAGTTGCCCCGCAGGGCGCTGCGATCCGAGTACAAAACCGCGATTTGGCGCTCGGCATCGACCAGCTGAAACAGATCCCGATCGCCGGTCAGGATCCGGACGCGGTAACCAGCGTTGCTGCCGCGGTGTGCCAGCGTTGCCAGCAGGTCATCGGCCTCGTAGCCAGCGGCCGTCACCACCTGCAAGTTGAGCGCAGCTAGCAGCGCTTTCAGGTTCTCCAGATCGGGGGCAAAGTCGTCCGGCGGTTCCTCGCGATCGGCTTTGTAGGCCTCATCCGCTTCGTGGCGGAAGGTGGGCATGGCCAGGTCAAAGGCGACTGCCACCAGCTGCGGTTGCTGGGCCTCAATGACCTGCAGCAGGGAGTGGAGGAACCCAAAGCAGATGCTGGTGGGCGTGCCTGCTGAGTTGCGCAATCCCCCTTCCCGACTGTTGGCAAAGGCGTAGTAGGCCCGAAAGGCCAGCGAATGGCCATCGACCAACAACAACAGGGGGGCAGCATCGGCGCTCATGGCGAGGGCGCGCGGGACTCGCGCGCGGGCAAGCGACAAAACCGCCGGATAGCTTGCCAAATGGCGGGCAGGACATCTCCTAGGGTAGGCTCGCTGTCGAGCGCGAAGCGCTGCCCGTGCAGGTGGCAGTGGGCTATCCCCATGGGCGGCTAGCGCAGCAGCAACGTGCGGATTTGGTGCGGTGCGAGCGTCACGGCGATCGCGCCATCCTCGATTGCCTGGGCAGCGCCCTCGTCCCAGGCCTCCCACAGCTTTGCCGGACACCACCGCTCGGCCGGTAGCCCCAGCTCGAGCTGGGCCGGTTGGGGCTCGCCGGTGAGGTTGTAGAGGCGCAGCGCGCGCGTGCCGGCCTCGCGCCCCGGTTTGAGGGCCGACAGGACCACAGCCGGATTGTTGATGCTTAGCAAGCTGGCTTGGCGGGGCAGCTCGGCTCGGCCATGGGCGTAGGGCAAATCGGGTAGCTCTTGCGCCCAGCCGGGATGGGCGAAGGCGTAGGCACAGCGCGCGATCGCGGTGCGCGAGAGCGCCCCTAGGCCATAGGCTAGCTCCGCCCGGATGGGCCGCTGGCACTGTGCCTCGGGGGTGGGCACGGATGGCCCGGCCTGACAGGGGCGAATGCGTCCGCCGCTCACCGACAGATAATCCACAGCGCGGTGCAGCGTTACGGCAACGGCCGTATCGCCCTCTGGCTCGAGCAACTCGTACTCCGGCAGTCCGCGGTTGGCTATCCAGACCCGATAGGCCTCGCCCTCGAGCAGGACAAAATCGCCTTGATGGTGCGTGGGGTAATCCAGCTCGCCGGGGTAGGTCCCGTAGCGCTCGGGATCGCTCTCGGGGGTGCGCAGGTGCGGCTTGGTGCGCGGCGCCAGGCGGAAGTGGCCGTCCGCCAGCGCGTGGCGCGCGGCAAAACCGACCGGCAGCACGGCGCGCAGGCGCCCGTTGCGGGCCGTGTTGTCGTAGCGGAGCTCGATGGCCAGCGCGCGGCTCGGATCGAGCGAGACATCGGCCGTGACGAGCAGCGTTGCTTCGCCGTAGGGACCGCGCGCGCGATCGTAGCCAGCCGGCACTTGCAGCCGATAGTGCAGGCGCAGCGCCTCGCGGCGCTCGGGATGCCGCTCGGCGACGGCAAGCTCGGCCCACCACGGGCCCCAATTGGGGACGGGGCCAAAGGTATAGGTATCGCCGGCATCGAGCTGGTACTCCAAGCGCAGCACCGACTCAAACCGGACGCCGGTTGCCTTTTCCGTCAAGGTCAACCCGCCGTCGGCCACTTCCGCGCGATAGTGCTCGTTCTCGAGCGCCAGCGGCACTCGCTCGGGCGCGGCTTCGGGCTCGCCGCCTTCGCGGATGCGCACTAGCTGGTACCCCAGCGGTGGCAGGGTGAGCTCGAAGGCAACATCGTACTGCCGCGCCCAGGTCGTTTGCAGAAAGCGCGAGCGCACGGCATTGGGCTCGCTGCGCCGGACGGCAACCGGGACCTCGCGGCCCCCGGCATCGCAACCCAGCAGCGATCGCTGCGGCAGGGGCTCGCCGCCTTCGCCATACGGGTGTGGCAAGTGAAGGCGGGCCTCCAGGCGGTACGCCTGCGGCCACGGATGGGGGTTGAACGCCCACACCTCCGTGCCGTGGCCGCTGGGATCGGCCGCTGCTTCAAAGCCCGCTTGCACCAGGTGCTCCAAGCCCTCGGTCGTGATCGCCTCGGCAATCTGGTCCACCTGCCGAAAGCGGGCTTCGTTGTCCCGATGCACGGCATCCGCGCTGCAGCCGCAGATGTCGTCGTGGGGGTGATTGCGCAGCAGCAGGCGCCAGGCGTAGCGCAGGAACGGGCGGGTGTCTTCGCCGCGCCCGCAGGCCTCCAGCCAGGCGCTGAGCGGCTCGGCGTAGCGCGCCAACCATGCTTGCGCGCCGTGGTTTTGCTGCTTGAGATAGAGCCGAGTCGAGTAAACGCTGGAAAGGATGGGGTGGTCGGCGTTGCCGAGCAGATCGCCTCGATAGCGGTGGTGCGGCTGCTGCTCGGCTTGGAGGGCAGCCACGAACTCGGGCAGCGTGCCGTGCTCGAGCTGGACTTCTTCTAGTTCCCCCTCTAGTTGGGCCAGCAGCTCGGGCAGCTCGGGCTGAGCGGGCATGTGATCGAAACCGTTGCCCAGCAGCAGCGTGCGCTCCTGCTGGAGCGCGCCCAGCGAGGACACTGCTGCCTGAAGGCGCTCCCGGGCTAGCCCCCCATCCGGCTCGCGGCCTTCAAAGCGGCCGATAACGTGGGGATGGCCCAGTGCCGCTACCGGAAAGTAGCCCTCGCGCTGGTAGACCGCCAGCACCTCGGACCCATCCGGCGCTTGCCAGTCGAAGACGGCGCCGTGGGTCTTTTTGGTCTGGGCATCCAGCCCGCGCATAAAAATGTAGCTATCGATCCCAAAGCTGCGCAGGAGCTGGGGCAGCTGGGCACAGTGACCGAAGGGATCGGGCACGTAGCCCACCGGCGTGTAGTTGCCAAACGCCTCCCCCTGCTCGCGCCCCAGCTGCAAGTTGCGCACGATCGCTTCGCCGCTGACTAAAAACAGATCCGGCAGGACGTACCACGGCCCCAGGGCCAAGCGCCCCGATTGCGTTAGGGCGCGCAGCCGCTCCTGCCGCTCGGGCCGAATCTCGAGGTAGTCCTCTAGCAGCACGGTTTGCCCATCTAGCGTAAAAGCACGAAAGTGCTCGTCGCGCTCGAGCAGCTCGATCAAGCGATCGACGGTGCGAACGAGCCGCAAGCGAAAGGCCTGAAAGGGCAGGTACCAGGCCCGATCCCAGTGCGTGTGCGAGACCACAATGCCGCGGTAGGGCGCGTTGGCAGCCTGGCTCGGTGGGGATTGCGCGGGCGAAACCATCGCGTGGGACTTGGAACGGCGCTATGAAGCCGGCAGCGACGGCCGTTGGGCCGGTTGCGGAAACAACTGGTGCAACGCCCGCATGCGCGACAGCTCGGGGGCATTGCCCCATACCCATAGGCTCTCGTAAAAGAAAAACGAGATTCCGTCGAAGCCTTCTTGGCGGGCGGCGCTGGCTTGCGCTTGGAGCTTGGGAAGCGGGGTCGTATCCTGCTTGAGCCCGCTTATGATGCCGATGGCAACCGGAATGTCAGCTTTGGCCTGCTGGAGCGGCTCGCTCCCGAGTTCTGAGCGAAAGCGACTGACATCCGAGCGGTAGAGCTGCAGCACTAGCTCGTCGATATAGCCGCGCTCCCGCCAGCGCGACCAGTCTTGCAGGTGCTTGGAGCGGGCGAATTCCTGTGGCGCCGGCGAGACCGAAACGATGCAGTCCGGGTCGATGCGCTTGACTTCATCGACCAAGCGGCCGACAAACTCCGTGATGCGGTCCGCACGCCAGCTCACCCACTGTTGCCGATGGGGGTCGGCGGGGGGAAGTTTGCCCGTGTCGCGGCGGTAGGCGCGGGCCGTGCGCTCGTCGTAGCCAAACTCGACCGGCAAGCTGAAGTGATCGTCGAGCTGAATGCCATCGATGTCGTAGTTCGCGACAACTTCGGTGACCAGATCCAGGATGAACTGCTGGAGTTGGGGATGGAAGGGGTTGAGCCAAACCCGGGCGCGATCGCCGCTGCCCTCTACCTTGGTGCCGTCGCGGCGCTGTGTCAGCCAATCTGGGTGCTGCTGCGCCAAGCGCGAGTTGGGCGGGGCCATGAAGCCAAACTCGAACCAAGGAATGACGGCCATGCCTTTCTGGTGGCCTTGCTGGATTGCGTCGCGCAGGGCATCGCGCCCGTCCAGCTCGGGATCGAGGGCGAGGCCGAAGGTGCGCTCGGCCACCTCGCTGCGATAGAGGGTGCGCCCGCCCTGCCAGACCGTGGGATAGATGGTGTTGAAGTTGGTTGCTGAGAGGCGGTTGAGCCCCTTACGCAGCGCTTGCGAGGAAAACAGCACATCGCTATCGACGTTGGTCAGCCAGGTGCCGCGGATTTCGGTGTCTGGGGCAGACTGGCCCAACGTGGCAGGCGCGGCGCTCGCCACGATCACGGCGGCGACCGCAGGCACCAACAACCCGGCCAGCCAACGCCGCTGCCGGCGCGAGAACGGAAACTTCAATCGCATGCCAGCTGATTCCCCATGACCGAGCTCGAAACGGATCGACTCTAGCACGGCACGGGCCGAAGCACGGCACGGGTCGATCGACCGCTTCGCTCCCCCCAGGGTCGCGACTGCCTATAGCCCGCTGGCAACTTGCACGATGGCACGCTCGTCAATCGCGCCTGCTGCCTGCAACCGCGCCCAGCGCGCCTCGCCCGAGGCCAGCGTCAGCCAGATCTCGAGGTAGCTAGGCGGACGCTCGGGCAACCGCTCCGCCCACTCAACGGCAGCAATTCCGGGCGGCACTTCCGTGCTCTCCCAGTAGCGGTCCGGCTCGAGCTCGGCGACCTCGGCAGGCTGCAGGCGGTACAGATCCAGGTGATAGAGCGGCAGCCGGCCCTGCGGGTATTCGTTGATGAGGGTAAAGGTGGGGCTCACGATGGGCTCGCGGACGCCCAGCGCTGCCCCAATGCCGCGGATAAGGGTGGTTTTGCCCGCTCCCAAGTCGCCGCGCAGCAATACAACGCTGCCAGCCTCTAGCACGCGCCCCAGCCGCTCGCCTAGCTGCTGGGTCGCGCCTTCATCGGGTACCGTTAGCGATCGCTCGGCCATGGGGCTGTTTGGCTTTGGCCGCGCGCGTGTACCAGCGCAGCAGGGCCCGCGCGACGCGCTGCGGATTGTGGCGCACGTAACCGGTTTGGGGATCTTCGTCCATGACATTGGCTAGCACCAGCCACCGCCCCAATTTGGCTAGCTCCTCGCGATCGAGCTCGACGGGGTAGGCATTCTGCTGGGCGTAGCGCTGCAAGCTCTGCTGGGAGGGCGTTTGCCGGTGCACCAAGACCGCATCGAAGAGGCGTTCGCCGCAAATGCAGTCGATCGCGCGCACGTGGTCGGCAACGCTATAGCCATCCGTCTCGCCGGGTTGGGTCATGATGTTGCAGATGTAGACGCGCGGGGCTGAGGCTGTCGCCAGGGCCGTTCGGATCTCGGGCACCAGCAGGTTGGGGATAACGCTAGTATAGAGGCTTCCAGGCCCGATGGCAATGCAGTCGGCCCCTTTGATCGCGCGTAGGACCGCCGGTTGGGCTGGCGGGTCGCTAGGGGTGCAGCCAAAGCGCGCGATCGTGCCCTGGGCGTGGGTAATATTGGATTCGCCTTCCACGTAGCGCCCGTCGGCCATTCGCGCCCACAGCGTCATGTCGCTGAATGTGGCTGGCACGACGCGCCCGCGAACCGCCAGAACCCGCGAGCTAGCATCAATCGCGCGCTCCAGGTCGCCGGCGATGTCGTTCATGGCGGTCAGGAACAAGTTGCCGAAGCTGTGGCCGGTGAGGCTGCTTCCGGCGCTAAAGCGGTACTGAAACAGCTCGGTTAGCAACTTCTCTTCATCCGCTAGGGCAGCCAAGCAGCTGCGGATGTCGCCGGGTGGGGGAATGTTGTTTTCGCGCCGCAGTTGCCCGGAGGAACCGCCGTCGTCGGCGACCGTGACGATAGCGGTAATGTTGGCGCTGTAGGTTTTGAGCCCGCGCAGGAGCGCGGACAGCCCCGTTCCGCCGCCAACCGCCACGATCTTGGGGCCGCGGTTGCGGCGGCGGTGCGCCAGCAGCACATCGACGAGCTCTTCGTCGTCTTCGGGTTTGAGGACATCGGCGATCGAGCCCACCGTGCGCGTTTGTCCCCAGACGATCAAAAGTAGGCCGAGCGCAATGGCAATGGGGCCAGAGACATGGTTGGGAATGACCGTCGCGATCGCGCCTAGGGTATCGGAGACAAACTGCAGCAAATAGTAAATCGGGGTCAGATCGACCCAGATGGCAATCCCTAGGATCGTCAAAACGATCCCCAACGTGCTGAGTAGCAGCCAGCGCTTGACAAACAGCCCCGGCACCAACCACTTGATGGCGTGCCCTGTCCGAGACGAGAGGCGCTGCCGGAGGCGACGGCCCGTTTGGGCGGTATTGCGGGGATGCAGGCGGTCGCGATGGGCCATGACGGCTCAACTGGCGGTTGCAGGTGGCTGGGAGCCTGGCAAGGCACGGCCCTGCAGCGGGCAGGCGACGCGTCGTTCGCTTTAACTGTAGCTTAAGGGCGCAGCGCGCTCCCCCATGGCAATCGCAGCGATGTCCGAGCGGATTTTAGGACTCGATCCCGGCCTGGCCATTTTGGGCTTTGGCGCCATTGAGATGCCGACGGCGCAGCGGGCGACTCCAGCGGCGCGACTGCTGGATTTTGGCATTATCGAGACCCCAGCCCGAACGGCCATGGGCCAACGCCTGGCCACGGTGTACGACGACTTGCATGCGCTGCTGCAGGAGATGCAGCCCGATCGGGTCGCAATCGAAAAACTGTTTTTCTATCGCATGAGCACCACCATTACCGTCGCTCAAGCGCGCGGGGTACTCCTGCTAGTGCTGGCCCAGCACAACATTCCGCACATCGAGCTCACGCCCGCCCAGGTCAAGCAGGCGCTCACGGGCCACGGCAACGCCGATAAAACCGAGGTGCAGCAGGCCGTGGCGCGCGAGCTCAATTTGGGCCAAATCCCGCGACCGGACGATGCCGCCGATGCCCTCGCTGTTGCGCTTACCGCATGCTTGCAAGCACGTTCGTGAGGTCCCCAAGCCGCTACAGGCTAAATTGGATGGCAAGCTGGCACGACGATTGAGGAGTCGGATTGCATGCGCAGGGCCCTCGCCGCGATGGGGTGTTTGCTGGCCGCTGCCCCGCTTCCGGCCCAAGCTCAAGCTGGCAGCGATTGCCAGTTGAGCCCGCAGGCACGCGCTTGGGCGATCGACGCCTTAACCACCCAGCTCTGGAGCGATCTCTACCCCGAGCGCACCTGGGACCACCTGGCACCGCGCGATGTCCCCCCAAACCTAATCGAGGCGTTTCGGGGCGTCCGCTGTGTAGTTGCGGCCAACCTCGAGTCTGGCAGCGATTGCAGCGTCCGCTATAGCGGGACGCTGGCTGAGGTTGCCTACGCGTTGTTTTGAGCCAGCCATCCGGATCTGGCCGGTCGCAAACCCGAGCAGGAAGGGCACAAACAAGAGTGGCTGGGATACCGCTCGCTGTTGGAAGCGCCCGAGCCGGTCCGTCCAGCGGAACGCGCCAACACTGGCGCGGCAAACCAACAAGCCGAGGATGCCAGCCGCTCGCCCCAATCGAAACGCCACTCTTGCCCATCTCACCTATTGCCAACCCAGGGACAGCGTTAGCCCACCATGCCGAATCAAACTGATCGCGCTCGATCGCGCCCGCAACTGCTCACCATTCCGGTGAGCCATTTTTGCGAGAAAACCCGCTGGGCGCTGGATTGGGTGGGACTCGCTTACGAGGAGCGGCCGCACGTTCCGCTATTCCACCGCCTGGCAACGCGCGCAAGCGGCGGCACGAGCGTTCCGGTACTGGTTGCTGCGGAAGGGAGCCTCACCGACTCGCGCGACATCCTCCACTATCTGGATGCCAGGGCCAGCAGCGAGCGAGCGCTTTACCCGCGCGATCCCGAACGGGCCCGCGAGGTGGCAGCACTCGAAGCCTGGTTCGATCGCGAGCTGGGCCCGGCAGCGCGCCGCTGGGCATATTACTACCAATTGGGCGATCACGCCACCTTGCGGCAGGCGTGGTGCATGGGGACACCGCGCTGGGAGCGCGTTGGCTTTGAGTTAGGATTCCCGCTCATGTGCGAGCTCGTCCGCCGGGCCTATCGGCCCACGCCAGCCGGCGCGAGCGCGGCCCGCGATTGCATCCAATCGACGTTCGAAACGGTCGGCGAGCGCCTCAACGGCAGCGGTCCCTACCTGGGCGGTGAGACCCCATCGGCAGCCGATCTCACCTTTGCCGCCCTCGCGGCACCCGTCCTGCTGCCCGAGTGCCATCCCGTGATGCCACCGCTATCCGATCGGCTGCCTGCGGCAATGGCAACTGCCGTCCGGCAGTGGCGGGCCACCCCAGCCGGTCAGTTCGCGCTCAACCTGTACCGCTACCAGCGAGGGTGGTGCTAGTGCAAAAAGTGGCGCACGCCCGTTAGCACCATGGCCAGACCGCCCTCATCCGCCGCTTGAATGGCGTCGCGATCGCGTTGCGAGCCGCCCGGTTGAATGATGGCCTCCACCCCGGCTTCGGCCGCCAGCCGGACCGTATCGTCGAAGGGGAAAAAGCCATCGCTGGCCAGGGTTGCGCCCTGGGCGCGATCACCGGCTTGTTCCAGGGCGAGGCGGGCCGCGCCCACGCGGTTCATCTGGCCTGCGCCCATCCCCAGCGTGACCCGGTTGCAGGTAATGGCAATGGCGTTGGATTTGAGGTGCTTGACCGCGCGCCAGGCAAAGGCCATCTCAGCCCACTGGCTGTCGCTCGGGGCGCGCTCGGTAACGGCCTGCCAATCGCCCGGGTTGGGGCCGGGGGCATCGGCGGATTGGGCCAGAAAGCCCCCTGCAATGGCCTTGACCGTATGGCTCGGGCCGCAGTCCAGCTCGGGCAGCAGTAGCACCCGCAGCTTGGACTTTTGCGCCAGCACCTCGCGGGCTGCCGGCTCGGAGCCGGGGGCCACCACGCACTCGAGGAACGTGCCGGTCAGCTGCCGGGCAGTGGCAACGTCAATGGCGCGATTGAGCGCCACAATGCCGCCAAAGGCCGAAACCGAATCGGCATTGAAGGCGCGCTCGTAGGCCTGCTCTAGGGTCTCGCCCAAGGCGATGCCGCAGGGGTTAGTGTGCTTGACTACCACCGCGGCTGGTTCGCTAGCGCGCGCGAATTCGGCGATGGCGCCGCGCGCGGCTTCCAGATCGACCAAGTTGTTGTAGCTCAGGGCCTTGCCCTGCAACTGCGTGGCAGCCGCCCAGCCCGCCTGCGTTGCGCCCGTGCGGTACCAAGCGGCCGACTGGTGCGGGTTCTCTCCATAGCGCAGGGCTTGTTGCTGCGTTCCGGCCCACCCCCACTGGGTCGGCAAGGCCGTCCCATCCGCCGCCTGCTGTTGGAAGTAAGCCGCAATGGCGCGATCGTAGGCGGCCGTTTGAGCAAAGGCCTCGGCCGCTCGGGCGCGCCGAAACGCATGCGAGGGGCTGCCGGCCGTTGCGCGCAGCTCCTGCAAGTACGCGCCGTAGCGCTCGGGCTCGCACAAAACCGTGAGGTGGGCATGGTTTTTGGCCGCAGCGCGCAACAGCGTGGGGCCGCCAATGTCGATGTACTCGATGGCCTGCTCCTCACTGGCCCCCGGTTGGGCGATCGCGCGCTCGAACGGATACAAGTTGACCGCAACCAGATCGATGGGGCGAATGCCGTGGGTCTCTAGCTCTTGCCGGTCCTGGGGATCGTCGCGGCGCGCCAGAATGCCGCCGTGAATGGCCGGATGGAGCGTTTTGACCCGCCCGTTGAGGATTTCGGCGGCGCCGGTATGCGCCGATACTAGGGTCACGGTTAGGCCGGCTTGCTCTAGGGTGCGGGCCGTTCCGCCGCTGGCCACCAGCTCGAAGCCAAACTCATTGGCCAGGGCGCGGGCCAGCTCGACGATGCCGGTTTTGTCGGAGACGCTCAGTAGGGCCAAGCGTTGCATGGGATCGCTCGTTGCGTCGGTGGGCCAGAGCATTATCCGCAGCGATCGCGCAGCGCTCAAGTTGCCCCGTAGTCTCGGCCGGCGCCGTACTGCCAAGCCTCCAACCAGCGGCGGTAGGCATAGCGTTGCCCCGGCGGCAAGCGCTCGGCCAGCGGTGCCAGCGACCGGCCCAGGGGGGAGAGGCTGCTGTAGAGTCCCAAGTTGGCGTAATCCCGCAGCCACGCCAGCAGCGGCTGCAGGCCGACCTGAGACACAACCGGGGGGATGAGCGCCGGGCGCGTTACCGTCGTGCGCGCCAGCGCTTGGGTGAGCGCCCCAAACTGAATCACGTCCTGCAAAAACGGCCGCAGCACGTCCTCGCCCAGCTCGGCCATGGCCCCAAAGACCCCATTGAGCAGCGCATTGACGCGATCGGGCGGCAGCTGCTGGTCGATGCCGGCGCGCATCGCGCGCTGGAACAGCCACGTGACGGCAATGTTGGGCTGGTAGGGTTGCAGCAGCGCCAAATCGCGCTGCCCGAGGGCATCGGCTTGCAGCGCCTCGTCAATGCCACAGCTCAGCCGCTTGAGGTGGCGGATGGCTGCCCCGAAGCCGCCAAAGCTCAGCGGCGATTGCATGCCGCTGCTATCGCCCACCGGCAGCACCCGATCCCAGGGAACCCGCAGCGGGCTCTGGCGATAGGCCGGAAACACGCCAAACAGCACGCGCTGGAACTGCAGCTGCTCGAGCGCGACCTGCTGGTACTGCGGCAGCAGGCGAAAGTATTCGTCCAAGAAAAATTCCAGGCTGGGGCGCTGCGGATGCGCGTCCAGATAGCTAAACAGGTAAGTCGTGCGGCCGTCTTTGGCCGGAAACGCCTCCCAAAAGTACTGGCACTGGTTTTGGAGGGGCGTGAACGAGGCCAGCAGGTCGCCGGTTGCGTTGTTGGGGAAGCCGCGGGCGCAGCCGCCCACAACGACGCAGGCCCCATCCGGTTTGGCCCCGTTGCGCGCTTGCCGGGCGATGGGGGAAAAGTGTCCCATGGCATCGACCAGCAGCCGCGCGTTGAGCTGTTGCCCGCCTGCCTCCACGCAGGCACCGTCGGGATGGATGGTGGCCCCGCCAAACGGCGCATTCTCCAGCAGCCAGCCGCCGGTGGCAACGAACTTGCGCTTGAGGGTGGCGATCAAAACGACCGGGTCGATGCCGATGTTGAGCACGTTCTCCACCCACAACTCGGGGCCACCGCGGAAGGTGACGCGGGCCGGGTTGTATTCGGTGGCGATCGCGGCTTCGAGTTCTGATGGCTCGAGCAGGCCCAGCTCGACCAGCGCTTGCACCTCCTCGCGCGAGATATTCCACTCTTGCTCCCGGCCGCGCAAGAGGCCGCGCTCGAGCACCGCAACTTGCCAGCCGCGCTGCTGCAGCGCAGCGGCCACCAGAATGCCCAAGGTGCCGCCCGCAACGGCAACATCGCAATCGTGCTGTCCCAGCCGGGTCTGGCGCTCGCTAATGGGTTGGGGAACTGCCAGCGTGCCCTCGCGCAGGGCTTGCCACTGGCGGTCGGTGCGGCGCAGCCCACCCAGGATGTCCCCCGGCAGCTGCGACAGGATCGCTTCGGTGGTGCGCATGGTAGGGCTATTGGGGGCAGCTCTATCTTAAAGAGCCGCAGCCAGAACAAGGGCCGCATTCTGCCCGCCAAAGCCAAAGTTGAGGCACAGCAAGTAGCGCAAGCGGGCCGGCCGTGCGGCCGTGACGCAATCGAGTGCAAAGGCCGGATCGGTTAGCCCCACGCAGGGTGGTAGCGTCTGCTGCTGCAGGGCAAGCAGGCTAAAAGCGACGCTCAAGGCGCCCGAGCCGCCTAGTGCGTGGCCCGTTGCCCCCTTGGTCGCGCTGACGGGAACGCTATCGCGGAACCGCGTGCTGATGAGCTCGGCTTCGTGCCAGTCGTTAAGGGGAGTACCCGTGCCGTGGGCGTGAATGGCATCGATATCCGCTGGGGCCAGCCTGCTGCGCGCTAGGCACTGCTCGATGGCGAGGGCAGCACTGCCGCCCCCCGGGCGGGGATGGCTGGGATGGTACGCATCGCAGCTGAACCCGGCGCCCAGCAGGTAACCGTAGGGTGCGGTGCCGCGAGCTCGAGCGGCCGAGGCTGGCTCCAGCACCAACGCGGCGCCGCCTTCGGCTGGGACCAAGCCCTCCCGCTGCCGGTCGAAGGGATAGCACCCGGTCGTTGCCAGAGCGCCCATGCGCTCGAAGCCGGCTAGGGTTAGCGGCGTCAGGGAGGCCTCCATCCCGCCCGCGATCGCCAGCTGGCACTGCTGCGCTTGCAGGAGCTCGCCCCCCTGGGCGATCGCCCAGAGGCCGCTCGAGCAAGCGGCCATGGGCGCCAGCACCGGGCCGGTTGCTCCCAGCTGCTGCGCGGCGGCCGTCGCGGCCGCATTGGGGAGCAGCGCCGGCCAGTGCGCCAACTCGTGCGCCTGCCCCTGCGCTCGCGCTTGGGCGAGCTGCTCGCACTCCCCCTGATGCCCGCGGCTGGAGCCCAAGGCGACGCCGCTATCCGGGCGTGGGGCCGCCAGCGCCGCATCGGTGAGAGCGGCTGCGGTTGCCTCTTGAGCGAGCGCCGCCAAGCGCGCCGGCCGCTCGCCGATTTGCCCCATGGGGCGCGGCGGCAAAGCAGCGAAGGGTTGGCGCCGCGCAATCCCGCTTTGGCCGGCTAGCAAGCGCTGCCAGGCGCGCGCCAACCCGCCGAGCGCGCTCTGCAAGCCCATCCCCGTAACGGCGACCTCCACAGCTCGCTTACGGGCGTTGCAAGCGTTCCAAGCCCCGAACGACCTCGCTCGATTGAATGTGATCGCCAGGCTCGATCGCCTCAACAGCCGCCATCCCCTCGGTGACGCGACCGAAGGCCGCGTAGTGACCGTCGAGAAAGGGCAGATCGGCCAAGGCAATGAAAAACTCTGAGGAGGCCGAGTTGGGCATTTGCGAGCGTGCCATGGAGACGGTCCCGCGCTCGTGGGGCAGCGCCGGTGGGGCCGAGATGCCGGCTTGCTCGAAGGTTTCGCCGTAAATGGGGCCATCCGCGCCTTGGGGCAGCAGCTCAAGCGGAACGTGGCGCCGGATGGCCTCCTGACTGGGAGGCTCGCCCCCCTGGACCAGCAGCGGCCTGGGATCGCGCACGACCCGATGGAAGGTCAAGCCCTCGTAGAAACCGCGATCGACCAGATCGACAAAGTTCCCGGCCGTGACCGGCGCTTTGTTGCCATTCACCTGGATGGTGATGGACCGACCGCCGACGGTCAGCACCACGGTTGCTTCCCCATCGAGCTGGGGCAGCGCATTGATCTCCGTTTGCGAGCCCCCCATTGCCGCCGGTCTTTCGCCGGCCTCAATTTGGGGCGCCTCCATGCGCTCGCACCCCCCCAACGCGATGGCCAAGGTGGCAAAAGCCCAACACATCCCGATGGCCCAGTAGCGGCTCAGCATGGCATGCCTCAGCTGCCAGTGCAGCCCCTATTAAAACGCAACGCGCGAGCGCGCCCTACAGCCCTTCGAGCGGGACTTGCAAAAACCGAGCCAGCTCTGCCCCTTGATTTTCCAACTCCGATAGCGATAGCGGCTCACCCACCCGCGTCAGGGGGATGTCGCGCCTCTCGTTGAGGCGAAGATAAAGCGCGCGCTTGGGGTTGAGGCCTTCTTTAATCTCGGCACGTACGGACTGGACGTCATCGAGGCTACCCTCGATCTCGATGCGGCGGTTTTTGCCAGGGAAGCCCCAGCGAAAGATCTTGAGCGAGCCGCTGTCTTTGTCGAACTCGTTGTAGCCACCGCCTACATCCAGCGCGACTGCCAGCCAAAGGTAAGCAGCCACTAGGCTCCCGGCAACCCCATAAAATGCCAGCGCAACGCCCTGCGGGATAAATTGCAGGTCAGTGGGGTCGCTGACAACGACCAAGTTTACCTTAAAGTAGCTGGAGAGCCCGGCTAATAAAAACCCCACGCCCCCAATGCTCGAGACCACAGCCCACACGTAGTTGCTCAAGCGCCGCGAGCCCAGAACGCTCTGCCGCAGAACCCGGTCCTGTTGCGCTTTAGCCTCTGCTGCCATCGAAACGGCCCGGTCTAGAGGGACTGCCGCTCCATTCTGCCACGCGGTACGCTAGCAAGCACCCAGACTAACCTTGGGGTCCCAACGGGGCTCGAAAAAACGCAGCGTCTGTGCTAGTTTTAAGAAACGTAAAAGGGCTCTCATGCGGGAGTTCCGCAGTGGGGCCGCTTGCAGCTACCGGCCGGTAGCGCTGGAATTGTCACCGCATCAATAGCGATAATTTAGGCAAGCGAGGCAATAACGCGTTGGCAAGCGTTGACGTAAGGAGGTAAATCCCGTGGTATCGGCCTCAAATACCTCAATGGTTGCAGGCAGCGGCCGCGACTTACAGTCCTCGGGCTTTGCCTGGTGGGCTGGTAACGCGCGCCTGATCAACCTCTCCGGCAAGCTTTTGGGCGCTCACGTCGCTCACGCCGGCCTGATTGTCTTGTGGGCTGGGGCAATGACGCTGTTTGAAGTTGCCCACTTTGTCCCCGAAAAGCCCATGTACGAGCAGGGGCTCATCTTACTGCCCCACCTAGCGACGCTCGGCTGGGGTGTCGGACCGGGTGGGGAAGTGGTGGATACCTTCCCCTACTTTGTGACTGGCGTACTGCATTTGATCTCGTCCGCCGTTCTGGGCATAGGCGGTCTCTATCACGCCCTGCGCGGCCCGGAGACGCTGGAAGAATACTATTCCTTCTTCGGCTACGACTGGAAGGACAAAAACAAAATGACCACCATCCTGGGCTTCCACCTCATCGTGCTGGGGATTGGAGCCCTGCTGTTGGTGTTTAAAGCCATGTTCTTTGGCGGCGTCTACGACACGTGGGCGCCGGGGGGCGGTGACGTGCGCGCTATCAATAACCCCACCCTCAATCCCGTCGATATCTTTGGCTATGTTGTGGGATCGCCCTTTGGCGGCAGCGGCTGGATCGTTGGTGTCGACAACATGGAAGACATCATCGGCGGCCACATCTGGGTCGGCATTCTCTGCATTGCCGGCGGTATCTGGCACATCCTGACCAAGCCCTTTGGCTGGGTGCGGCGTGCCTTCATCTGGTCCGGCGAGGCCTATCTGTCCTACAGCTTGGGTGCCCTCTCGTTAATGGGTTTTGTGGCCTCGTTCATGGTCTGGTTCAACAACACCGCCTACCCGAGCGAGTTCTACGGGCCGACCGGGCCGGAAGCTTCGCAAGCTCAGGCCCTGACCTTTTTGATTCGCGACCAGCGCCTGGGCGCTAACGTCGGTGCCGCACAAGGGCCGACCGGTCTGGGCAAATACCTGATGCGCTCGCCCACTGGTGAGATCATCTTCGGCGGCGAGACCATGCGCTTCTGGGACTTCCGCGGTCCGTGGCTGGAACCGCTGCGCGGTCCCAATGGCTTGGATCTGGACAAGATCCGCAACGACATCCAGCCGTGGCAAGCCCGCCGGGCGGCTGAGTACATGACGCACGCCCCGCTGGGCTCCATTAACGCCGTCGGCGGCGTGGCAACCGAGATCAACTCCTTCAACTACGTCTCGCCGCGCGCCTGGCTGTCAACCTCCCACTTTGTGTTGGCCTTTTTCTTCCTGGTGGGCCACCTCTGGCACGCCGGTCGCGCCCGCGCGGCGGCTGCCGGCTTTGAAAAAGGCATCAACCGCGAAACCGAGCCGGCCATGTCCATGCCCGATCTGGACTGAGCCGAGCCTAGCGAGCGTTTAAGTTGGGGCGCCTGCCGGAGTGGCTAGGCGCTCCGCTTTTTAGTGGGACGCCAAGAAGCCAGCAGCCGTTGTTGCAGGCAACCGGCAATGCGTGCGGCAGCGCCCGGCTCGCCCATGCGCCGCCGTCCGTTTTGGGCGATGAGGTGCAGCCGGTCCGGGTCTTGCAGCAACGAGCGGACGCGCTCGGCAGCCTCGCGAGCGCCGGCTGCCACTTGCAGTGAGGGGCCCAGCAAGCGCGATTGCGCCTCGGCAAACGCCGGTGTAAACTGCGGCCCTTGGCCCGGAATGGTGATCGCGGGCTTGCCCAAGCCGACAAACTGCTCGGTTGCCGTGCCGGCGGTGGCCAAAGCCAAATCGGCAGCGTGCAAACATTGGCTGTAGGCGTTGCGCGATAGCACCAGCGTGGCGTGCTGACTGGCAAACAGTTGGTCTTCGGGGTCATCAATAGGGGCCGGGACAGCTGGCTGCGATTGGGCCTGCCAGCCCTGCTCGCGCAGGCAGTCGTGCAGCGGCCCGTCAGCCAACCCAGGCGCGATCGCGGCCAGAAACTGCACCGGCCAGTCCGCGAGCGTTGTTTCAACGGCTGCTGCTGCCTGCAGTAGCGACTGCCAATTGCGATAGGCTTCTGGCGCTCGCGAGCCCGGTAGCAGCAGCACGCAGAGGGCCGCCCGCCGTTGGGCTGCGGGCGCGCGCTCGGCGCCGAGGCCGTCCATCATGGGGTTACCCAGATCGAATGCCGGAACGCCGTACTGCTGCAGGCGCTCGGCCGTCAGCGCATCGCGCGGGAACGTGCCCCGGCAGCGCCGGTGGCGCATCAACCAGCGCTCCCACGGCCAGTACACTGACCCCACGCATCGCTCCAGGCGCGAGGTTTGCGGCAACCACTGGGCCTCGTCCCGCAGGTAGTACTCCGATTTTGCCGTTCCGATAAAGGCGTAGGGCAACCCGCTCGACCAGGCCAGCAGCAACGGCACCACATCCCCCACTGCCAAAACGGCCCGGGGATCGCGAGCGCTCGCGCCCTGCGCCCAGCGGCGAACGGCTCGGTACTGGCGCAGCGCCAGCCCGATCAGGCCACCGCGCAAGTCGCGCCACAGTTGCCGCTGGTCCATATAGATAAATCCGCCCGAGGGCATGGGTTGGATGGGGCCGATGCGGGAGATGCCCGCGCGGCGGTAGGCTTCCCCTTCGCCAACGATGGGTAGCGCCGCGATCGCCGGTGCCGCTGCTTGCGCCTGCAATTGCGTCAGGACTCGAGCCGCGATCGCGTCTTCCCCGTGACCGTTACTGAGGCAAAGTAGCTTCATGCCTCGCTCGCGCTGCGGGATGGCTTCAGGCCCATCCGCGGGCTGGGGCATCACCTCAACCAGCGCTTTCTGACCGCACTCTGGCCCTTTTGCCACCACCAAACCGCCACAACGCCCCAAACGGCATTAAATGCTAAGACCAACAGCGGCGTCAGTGCCCCCAAGCTCACCCCCAGCATGCCGCGATCGGCTCGGATGGGGAAAACGTAAAACAACTGAACGGCACTGGGGAGCAGGCTGTAGGTCAGGCCGCGGAACAGGGCGCGATTGCGCCGAAACCAAGGCAGAAAATTGCGACCCGGCCAAGGCAGCAGGAACAAAAATCCCCACAAGCCGCCCCACACCAGACGGGGATAGAGCCAATCAGGGGTGAACTGGGGGACAATACTGACCCCCAAGGCAGCCGTCAGGCCCGCCTTACCCGCGCCCCAAACGATAAGGCTGTTGGCCAGACCGCCCAAGCTGCCGGCAGCAAATGCCAGCGATAGCCGGTTGGTCCACTGCTGTGCAGCCATGGTGTCCCTGTTGCCGGAAGCATGGATGTAGCAGCCAGACGCTAACACGGGCTGCAAGGGCGATCGCCGCTGCGCGCGCGGGTGCCAAAATACAAAACGGCCGAGCAGGCATCAGCCTCCCTATGGCGGCAAAGTGGCAGTTTTGGATCGATCGCGGCGGGACGTTTACCGACGTTGTCGCCAAGCGGCCGGACGGGCAGTTTGCCATCCGCAAAGTGCTCTCGGACGATGCCGGAGCCGTTCAGGACGCCCCAGTGCGCGGCATTCGGCAGCTCATGGACGTCCCGCCCGAGCGGCCGCTGTCCGCCCGGGACATCGACACCATCAAAATGGGGACCACGATCGCCACCAACGCGCTGCTCGAGCGGACCGGCGAGCGCACGGTGCTGGCCATTACGCGTGGGTTCCGGGATGCACTGCGCATCGGCTACCAGCACCGGCCCGATATTTTTGCCCGCCGCATCACTCGGCCCGAGCAACTGCAGGCGCGCACCATCGAGGTGGACGAGCGTTTGGATGCCGCTGGCAACGTGCGCGTACCGCTCGATCGCGACAGCGTGCGCCAGGCGCTGCAAGCCGCTCGCGATGCGGGCATTCGCAGCTGCGCGATCGCGCTGGTTCACGGCTACCGCTACCCGAAGCACGAGCAGGCGGTAGCCGAGATCGCCCGGCAAGTGGGCTTCGAGCACGTCTCGGCCTCGCACGCGGTCAACCCGCTGATGAAGCTGGTCAGCCGCGCCGATACCACGGTCGTCGATGCCTACCTGTCGCCGCTGCTGCAGCGCTACGTCCACCGCGTGGCGAGCCAACTGGCCGGCTATCGCGCCGGCGAAGCAGCCGGCGAGGGCGAGGCAGCGGCCATCCGCATCCTGTTCATGCAGTCCCACGGGGGGCTCACCGACGCGCGCGCCTTTCGCGGCAAAGACAGCATTCTCTCCGGCCCCGCCGGCGGCATCGTTGGGGCGGTTAAAACCAGTGCCATTGCCGGCTTCGATCGCATCATCAGCTTCGATATGGGCGGCACCTCCACCGATGTCGCCCATTACGCCGGCGAGTACGAGCGCGACTATGAGACCGAGATCGCCGGCGTCCGGCTGCAAGCGCCCATGATGGCCATCCACACCGTCGCCGCGGGCGGGGGGTCCATCGCGCGCTTCGACGGGCTGCGCTACCGCGTGGGGCCGCAATCGGCCGGGGCCGATCCGGGACCGGCGGCCTACGGCAAGGGCGGTCCGCTCACCGTGACGGACTGCAACGTCATGGCGGGCAAGCTGCGCCCCGAGTTTTTCCCGCACGCCTTTGGCCCCAACGGCGATGCCCCGCTCGATGCGGGTGCCGTGCGCGAGCGCTTTGCACGACTGCGCGAACAAATTGGGGACGGGCGCCCTCCTGAAGCGATCGCATCGGGGTTTTTGGCCATTGCCGTCGAGACCATGGCCAGCGCAATCGAGCAAATTTCGCTGGCGCGCGGCTACGACGCTTCCCAATACGCCCTGTGCTGCTTTGGCGGGGCCGGCGGGCAGCATGCCTGCGCGATTGCGGATGCGTTGGGCATCGAGCGCGTGCTGATCCATCCCTATGCGGGCGTCCTGTCGGCCTACGGCATTGGGCTGGCTGACATCCGGGTGCTGCGCGAAGAGGCGGTCGAAGCGCCGCTGCACGAAGGCCTTATTGCCCAGCTCGAGGAGCGGCTGGAGGCGCTAATCGCCGACGGCCGCGCCGAGCTGGATGCCCAGGCAGCGGCCGACTCGGCGGCTGCGACCGTCCGGCGCCAGGTACGCGTGCGCTACGAGGGGACCAACTCGCCGCTGAGCGTGGCCTTCAATGGCGCCGCTGCCATGCGGCAGCAATTCGAGACCGCACACCGGCAGCGCTACGGCTTTGCCGCCCCCGAGAAAGCGCTGGTGGTCGAAGCCATCGCCATCGAGCTGGTCTGCCCGACCGAGACACCGGAGGAGGCAGCGGCGGCACCGCAGCGCCAGGGGCCGCCGCAACCACTCAAAACGGTGCCGGTTTATACCGCCGGAGCATGGCACCAGGCGCCGCTCTACGCGCGCGATCGCTTGCAACCCGGCGATCGCCTGGTTGGCCCCGCGCTGGCGATCGAGGCCACCGGCACCAATGTCATCGAACCCGGCTGGGTGGCTGAGGTTACCCCCCAGGCGCACCTGCTGCTCAAGCGGCAGCGCGAGCGCGCCGGCCAACCCCAGCTGGCACAGGCTCAGCCTGGCACAGTCCCCGATCCGGTGGCGCTGGAGATCTTCAACAACGCCTTCCGCTCGGTCGCCGAGCGCATGGGCGCAACGCTGCGCAACACCAGCTACTCGGTCAACATTAAAGAGCGCCTGGATTTCTCCTGCGCCCTGTTCGATGGCAACGGGCAGCTGGTGGCCAATGCCCCCCACATTCCGGTGCATTTGGGCTCGATGAGCGCCAGCGTGCGCAGCCTGATCGCTGCCTGCGGCGATCGCCTCCAGCCGGGCGATGCCTACGCGCTTAACAACCCCTACAACGGGGGAACCCACTTGCCCGATGTCACGGTCGTCACGCCCGTTTTCCTCAATCAGAACCAGCCGGCGTTCTATCTGGCCTCGCGCGGCCACCACGCCGACATTGGCGGCATGACCCCCGGTTCCATGCCGCCCAACAGCACCCATGTCGAGCAAGAAGGCATCCTGCTGGATAACGTTCGGCTGCTGGCGCAGGGGCGCTTGCGCGAGCGCGAGTTTCGGGAGCTGCTGGCAGCTGGCGCGCATCCGGCCCGCAACCCCCAGCAAAACCTGGCTGACTTGCAAGCGCAGTTGGCTGCCAACGAGCGCGGCATCCGCGAGCTGCAACGGCTGGTCGAGCAATTTGGGCTGGCTACCGTGCAGGCCTACATGGGCCACGTGCAAGCCAATGCCGAGGCCTCAGTGCGGCGCGCGATCGAGGCGCTCCGACCGGGCCGCTTCCGTTGCGAGCTGGATGGTGGCGCTTGCATTGAAGTTGCTATCGACATCGATCGCCACAGCCGTAGCGCCCGCATTGACTTCGCCGGCACATCGGCGCAGCAGGCCAGCAACTTCAATGCGCCGGCCGCCGTTTGCCAGGCAGCGGTGCTGTACGTCTTCCGCACCCTGGTCGAAGACGACATTCCGCTCAACGAAGGCTGCCTCAAGCCGCTCGAGATCGCCATTCCCGCCGGTTCGCTGCTCAATCCCGATCCGCCGGCAGCCGTAGTTGCCGGCAATGTCGAGACTTCGCAGACCGTGGTCGATGCGCTCTACGGGGCACTGGGGGTCATGGCAGCCGCCCAAGGCACCATGAACAACCTCACCTTTGGCAGCGCGCGCTACCAGTACTACGAAACCATTGGCGGCGGTTCGGGCGCCGGGCCCGATTTTGACGGGACGGATGCCGTGCAGACCCACATGACGAACTCGCGCCTCACCGATCCCGAAGTGCTGGAGTGGCGCTTTCCTGTGCTGCTGGAGCACTTTGGCATTCGGCCCCAGAGCGGCGGCCGCGGGCGGCATTGCGGGGGCAACGGGGCCATTCGCCGCATCCAGTTCCTGGAAGCAATGGAAGCTGGGATCCTCTCTGGGCGGCGCCAGATTGCACCGTTTGGATTGTACGGTGGCGAAGCTGGCGCCACCGGTCAAAACCGCCTCGAGCGTAGCGACGGCACGAGCGCGATTCTGGGCAGTACGGCTACTGTAGCCGTGGCCCCTGGCGATGCCATCATCATTGCAACCCCCGGTGGCGGCGGCTACGGTGACCCATCCGAGGCAACGTCCCAAGGAGCGCAACCGTGAAACGCTACGAGCTCGACCCCAACGCAGAACTATCCGGCGCCGCCATGCGCCTCGACAAACTCGACCGGCGCGTGGGCGGGCTGGCTGAGGAAAGCTTTGATAGCGACCTCGACGCCGGCAAGTTCATCCATCCCTCGGCCGAGGCCTATATCAAGGTCCGCAAGAGCGCAGACGGCCAAAGCGAGGAACTCGTTGACAGCTACTTCTATGCCTCGCTGCTGCTCTACCACTGCTACCTAGGCCGCGAAGGGGCCCAGACGCTGTATTTTGTCCTAGCCGAGTACGCTGACTTGCCCCCAGGAGTTCCCCAGCAGCTGCTCAATGACTGCGAGGCGCTAGACCAGCAAGCCATCAACCAAGCCTTGCAAGTGCTGATGCTAGGCATGATGAATGCCAATTCGGTGGAGACCTAGTGATCGCTAGCTCGATCAGATGCCGGCCGCGGCGTACTTCTCAGAGGGTGTTTTAAAAGTCAGGGAGCCTCCATGGCATAGGCTGTCCTACTGGAGAACAAGGAGGACAAGCCATGGAAGCTACCACCCCAGCCTACCC
>PXQH01000034.1 GCA_003022125.1 Cyanobacteria bacterium QS_8_64_29
GCGGCCAGTCCGGGCGAGCTCATGGCCCTCAATGGCCTCACCCCCGAGCGCATCGCAACCCGTGCTGCTGAGCTGTTGGCTTAGGCCTCTCCCAAAGTGCGCTAGGACGCAACCCATTCGCCGCTAAGCACGGCGCTTTAGTATGGAACGACTGCGAATCGGCCTGCTGTTTGGCGGCCAGTCGGACGAGCACGAGGTCTCCATTCGCTCTGCCCAAGCGATCACGCAAGCCTTCCAGCAGGCGGGCAACGCTGATCGCTACGAGCTCCGCCCCACCTACATCCGCCGCAGCGGCCAGTGGGAAGCGGGCGATACGGCCTGGCAGGTCTTGGAATCCGGGCCGGCGGCTGCCACCCGCGATGGCGGCAACCGCTGGCAGCTGCCGGCCCAGGCCCCCGAGGTGGATGTGTGGTTCCCCATCCTGCACGGCCCCAACGGCGAAGATGGAACCGTGCAAGGCTTGCTGACGCTCATGCAGGCGCCGTTTGTGGGCAGCGGCGTCCTGGGCTCGGCCCTGGGGATGGACAAGCTGGCCATGAAGGTCGCGTTCGCGCAGCAGGGGCTGCCCCAGCTGCCCCATCTGGCCGTGCGCCGCTCGCGGCTGCAGGCTGATGGGGGGGCGCCTGCCTGGTTGCAAGCCCAGGTGGCGCAGGCACTGGGCTATCCCTGCTTTGTCAAACCGGCCAATTTGGGCTCCTCGGTGGGGATCTCCAAAGTCCGAACGGCCTTGGAACTGGATGCGGCCCTGGCTACCGCTGCCCGCCACGATCGGCGCTTGCTAATCGAGGCCGGAACGAGCGCCCGCGAAGTGGAGTGCGCCGTGCTGGGCAACGACGATCCCCAAGCGTCGGTAGTGGGCGAGATTGCCTTCAGCAGCGAGTTTTACGACTACCGCACCAAATACACCCAAGGCCAAGCGCAGCTGCACATCCCGGCCTCCTTGCCCGAGGCAGCCGGCGAGCGCATCCGCGAGTTGGCGCTGCAAGCCTTTGGCGCTGTCGATGCCGCCGGCCTGGCCCGCGTTGATTTTTTCTACTCCCAGGCCGACGGGACGATCCGCATCAACGAGATCAACACGCTGCCCGGCTTTACCGCGACCAGCATGTACCCGCAACTGTGGGCGGCAACCGGCGTTCCGTTCCCGCAGTTGGTGGATCGCCTGGTGCAGCTCGCGCGCGAGCGGCACGGCGAGTTGGCGGCGGTCTGAGCGCGGCTGCCCCGTTCTGCGTTAGGGTGCCCTGCGCCGGCTAAAGGCAAGGAGCAGTTGTGGAGCGAACGTTTATCGCCATCAAGCCCGACGGCGTCCAGCGCGGCCTGGTGGGCGAGCTACTGGGCCGCTTCGAGCGCAAGGGTTTTTCGCTAGTGGCCCTCAAGCAGGTGCAAGTGTCGCGCAGCTTTGCCGAGCGCCACTACGAGGTCCACCGCGACAAACCGTTTTTTGACAGCCTGGTGAGCTTTATTACCTCAGGCCCAGTGGTTGCCAGCGTCTGGGAGGGCAATGGCGTTGTGGCAACCTCGCGCAAGCTCGTGGGTGCCACCAACCCGCTCGAGGCTGAGCCGGGGACCATCCGCGGCGATCGCGGCATCGACATCGGGCGCAATCTCATCCACGCCTCCGATGCCGTCGAGACCGCCCAGCGCGAGATCGCCCTCTGGTTCGATAATGCCGAGCTGCTGAGTTGGGAATCCAGCTTGCAGGGCTGGATTTACGAGTAGCGGCTGAGCTAGTTGGATGAGCGTTGGTCGGGGAAGGTGCGATCGAAGGCTTCCAGCAGCTCGTCTAGCTCCTCCAGCGCCTGATTGACATCCACGCGCAGCGTGCCCAAATCGGATTGCTCCAGCAGTTGCACCAGCACCTCGCGCTTGCTCTCGAGCTGCGCGACTTTTTCCCGCAGGGCGGATGCCTCCATTGCCCAATCTCCGGCGATCGCCGTATCTAGAATAGACCACTGTGCCGCGCGCCTGCCAAGCCTGATGTTCCGTCGGATCTCGCTAGGCAAATGGGGCTTAATCCTAGGCATCGGCCTCACCGCTTTGGGCATAGCAGCCTATATTGGCGGCTACCCCACCCTCAATTTGGCTGCTTTCTTTTCGGGGGTGCCACTGGCGCTAATCGGATTGGCCCTCAAAGCCGCCGAGCTCAAACCCATCCCCTACAGCGAGCCGCCCTCCCCCGAGCTCCGGCAGCTGCGCGACGCCCAAGCCACCCCCATCCTCAAGTTGCTGCGCCAGAACGTAACGCGCTACCGCTACGGCCACGAGGCGCATTTGGATGAGTCGCTCGAGCGGCTGGGGTTGGCGCCGTCTCGCGAGGAGCGACCGGTGTTGCAATCCATCCGCGAGGCTGACTGGGACGGGCGCTATGCCCTGGTTCTGCGCTTTGCCTCGCCCCACGTCCCGCTCGAGAGCTGGCAGGAGCGGCAAGCCAAAATCGAGCGGTTTTTCGGTCCGGGGGTGCAAGCGGCGCTGACACCATCGGAATCGGACGCGATCGAGCTGGCGCTGATCGCCACGGGCGAGCCCAGCGCCGCTGAGGCAGAGGGCAGCTAGTCCGTTGCCCCGTCTGCTACCCTAGTGAGGCTCTAATTGGGAAAGCAGCCATGAGTGCCGAGGCAATCCTGCGCTCGATCGAGGCCGAGCAGCTCAAAACTGACCTGCCCGATCTGCAAGTGGGCGACACCGTCCGGGTAGGGGTGCGCATTAGCGAAGGGGGCAAAGAACGCGTCCAACCCTTTGAGGGCACCGTCATTGCGCGCCGCCACGGCGGTATCAACGAGACCATCACCGTCCGCCGCATCTTTCAAGGGGTGGGCATCGAACGGGTGTTTTTGCTCCATTCGCCGCGCATTGCCGACATTCAGATCCTGCGCCGCGGCAAGGTCCGCCGCGCCAAGCTCTACTACCTGCGCCACCGCGTCGGCAAGGCAACGCGGGTCAAGGAACGCTTTTAGTCCGGCGATTGCTTTGCGCTGGCGGTGCAATGCGTTAGGGTGGGGTGCGCGGTCAGCGCAGTCCGCCGCGCCGTGCGCTCTTAGTTCAGCCTGGTAGAACGCAGGTCTCCAAAACCTGTTGACGGGGGTTCGAATCCTCCAGAGCGCGCTTTTGCGGCAACGGTGCGGCCGCCTAAGAGGCTCAAGTCGGTTCCAGCCGATGGAACCGACTTTCGTGCCTTACCCCCCCTCGCGCGGTCAGCTAGGAGAACGAGGCAGTGGCGAAAAAGGAGCAGGCCAAAAGGGATGAGCGCAAGGCCGCTCAATCCGAGCGCTTCGACCCGGTTCGGTTCCTGCGCGAGACCAAGCAGGAGCTGGACAAGGTCGTTTGGCCCTCACGCCAACAGCTGATCAGCGAATCGGCAGCAGTTATCGCGATCGTCACGCTAGTGGCAACCTTGATCTATCTGTTCGACGGCTTCTTTGGCTGGATTGCCGGTAGGATTTACTGATGGGATTCGCCGCTGAAGATTGGGAACAGCAGACTGCTGAGGAGCCTGAGGGCAGCGGCCCACCGGCCCGCTGGTACGCCATCCAGGTGGCCTCCGGCTGCGAGCAGCGCGTGCGCGCCAACTTGGAGCAGCGCATCCACACCCTCGATTTGGGTGATCGCATCCTGCAAGTGGAGATCCCGCAGACCCCAACCGTTAAAGTCCGCAAGGACGGCACGCGCAAGCAGGCCCAGGAGAAGGTCTTCCCGGGCTACGTGCTGCTCCAGACGCGCATGGACGATGAGGTCTGGCAGGTCGTCAAAAATACGCCCAATGTGATCAACTTTGTCGGGTCCGAGCAGCAGAGCGGCTCGGGCCAGGGACGCGGGCACGTCAAGCCCTTGCCCCTATCCCGCTCGGAGGTGGATCGCATCTTCAAAAAGGCCGAAGAGCAAGCGCCGGTGGTCCAAGTCGATCTGTCGGTGGGCGACAAGATCGTCGTGCTCTCGGGACCGTTCAAAGACTTTGAAGGCGAAGTGGCCGATGTCAGCACCGAGCGCAACAAGCTCAAGGCCCTGCTGTCGATTTTCGGGCGGGAGACGCCAGTGGAGTTGGAATTCAGTCAGGTGGAGAAGCAAAGTTAGCGATGGCCAAAAAAGTCGTTGCCACGATCAAGCTGGCGCTCCCGGCGGGTAAAGCCAATCCCGCGCCCCCAGTGGGACCGGCACTGGGCCAACACGGCGTCAACATCATGGCGTTTTGCAAAGAGTACAACGCCCAAACCGCCGATCAAGCCGGGACGACCATTCCGGTCGAGATCTTTGTCTACGAAGATCGCAGCTTTACCTTTACCCTCAAAACCCCGCCCGCGTCGGTACTGCTGCTGGAAGCTGCCGGCGTCGAGAAAGGGGCCAGCGAGCCCAACAAGCAGACCATCGGCACGATCAGCCAAGATCAGCTGCGCCAGATCGCCGAGCGCAAGCTGCCCGATCTCAACACCCCCGAACTGGAATCGGCGATGAAAATCGTGGCGGGGACGGCCAAAAACATGGGCATTGCCGTCCAGTAATCCCGCGCGAGGCAGCTTAGTGGAGACTCGAGCATGGTAAGGAAACTCTCGCGCCGCTTGCGCGATCTCAAACAGCAAGTCGAGGATCGCCCCTACGAACCGCTAGAGGCCCTGCAGTTGCTCAAGCAAACGGCAACGGCCAACTTTGACGAAACGGCCGAAGCCCACTTGTGCCTGGGGATCGATCCCAAATACACTGACCAGCAGCTGCGAACGACCGTGATCTTTCCGCAAGGCACGGGCCAGCCCGTTCGCGTCGCCGCGATCGCCTCAGGCGATCGCGTCGATGAGGCCCAGCGGGCCGGTGCCGATGTCGCCGGTGCCGAAGACCTGATCGAACAAATCCAGCAAGATCGGCTGGATTTCGACGTGGTCATCGCCACCCCGGACATGATGCCCCAGGTGGCCAAGTTGGGGCGCGTGCTGGGGCCGCGCGGCATGATGCCCTCGCCCAAAGGCGGCACCGTAACCAACGAGCTGGCCGACGCGATCGCGGCGTTCAAGGCGGGCAAGCAGGAATTCCGCTCCGATCGCACCGGCATCGTCCATGTTATGCTCGGGAGAGCTTCCTTTTCGGCCCAAGCGCTGCTGAGCAACTTAAAAGCGCTGCAGGATACGGTTGATCGCAACCGGCCCTCGGGTGCTAAAGGCCGTTTCTGGCGCGGGATTTTTGTTGCGTCCACCATGGGCCCCTCCATTGAGGTTGATGTGAACGCCCTGCGCGATCTCAAAGCTACGGAGCTCGCCTAACCGAGCATTCTCAACCACACCGCATCCCGACCGAAGACAGCAGGCGCACTGCGCTTAATTCCCTGCCGAGGTGGGTCTCTTACGCCCCTATTGGGGCGGCCCGCACGCATCGACAGCTTCCTGCCTCGGTCAGACCGGCCGAGGCTTTGCTGTGGTTGGGGATCTATCGCTCGCATTGGAGGCAATTGCCAACATGCCCAGAACCCCCGAGAGCAAGGAACGGGTCGTGCGCGACCTCAAACAGCTGCTGAGCGAGTCGCACCTCGCTGTTGTCATCGACTATCAAGGGCTATCGGTTGCCGAGATCGGCGACCTCCGCCAGCGCCTTTACCAGAGCGATGGGGCCTGCAAGATTGCCAAAAACACCTTGGCCAAGCTGGCGGTCGAAGGGGATACCAACTGGCAGCCCCTACAGGATTTGCTGAGCGGTCCGTCGGCGTTTGTGGTGGCCAAATCGGATATCAGCAGCACGGTCAAGGCCTATCAGGATTTTCAAAAGGCCACTAAAAAGACCGAGCTGCGCGGCGGCGTCATGGACGGCCAGATCCTGTCCAAAGCGGAGGTTGAGGCCATCGGTCAGCTGCCATCCCGCGAAGCGCTCATCGGCCAAATCGCCGGCGGCATTAATGCGCTGGCAACGCAGCTCGCCACCGGTATCAACGAGCTGCCCGCCTCGATGGCCCGCGGCATCAAAGCCCACGCCGAGGGCGAAGGTGGCGACGCCGCTTGATCCATTGCGAGCGCCACGGGCGCTTGCCCCAGACCAACCTAAGGAGGACCTGCCATGTCCGAAGCAACTGACGAAATCGTCGAAAAGCTCAAATCCCTCTCGCTGCTTGAGGCTTCCGAGCTCGTCAAGCAGATTGAGGACACCTTTAACGTGAGTGCCTCGGCTCCTGCTGCCGGTGTGGTGGCAGCGGCTCCCGGGGGCGGTCAGGCCGCCGCCGAGGAGGAAGCCGAGGAGCAAACCGAGTTCGATATCGTGCTCGATGAGATCCCCTCTGACAAGAAAATTGCCGTGCTAAAAGTCGTTCGCGGCATTACGGGCTACGGCCTCAAAGAAGCCAAGGAATTGGTGGAGTCGTTGCCCACAACCCTCAAGGAGGGCGCTTCCAAAGAGGAAGCCGACGACATGCAAAAGCAGCTCGAGGAAGCTGGCGCCCAAGTCAGCGTCAAATAAGCTGCTGCCACCGAGCGCGCACGCAAGCGGCAGGGCCGGCGGCCTTGCCGCTTGCGTGTATTAACATCCCGTCGCTCAGCTACGAGCTCCAAAAAGCGGGCCTAGAACGACTGGGCCATTTGGAGTATGGCTAGATATCTTGCTCTAGTTTTGACTTTGAGAAAACGCCCTATTGCGCTTGTTGGTCTTGCGAGAGATCCTTAGCTGAAGGCTGAACTTCCGATTGACCATTTTGCCCTTGACTCGCCTGAGTTCCATCTTGAGTTATACCAATTACGAGTAGTTTTGCACTAAAATAGGGGTGGCGAGCGGAAGGTAGCCCTTGCCATGACCACTGTCTTCAACGTCGACATTGCAGAAAGC
>PXQH01000035.1 GCA_003022125.1 Cyanobacteria bacterium QS_8_64_29
GCGGTTGTTGGTGCTGGTTACCCACTGGCAAAACTGCTCCCAGGCGCCACCGCTTTGCTGGCGTTCTAGGGTCGTCGTCATATCTCGATGAGTCCTTGAGCGCTACAATCTAACGCTAGTTCTAACCTTAATAACTGCTGTTAAGCGCTGTAAAGGCAACAGCAATTGCAATCGCTTCTTTAACCGATAAGTTTAGCTAATTACTTAGCGGCCAAGCTGGGCGCGTTAAGGGGAAAACGAAGCTGCTGCTGACGCATTCCAGGACTCGCCGCGCTCGAGTTGGG
Source organism: Cyanobacteria bacterium QS_8_64_29 (assembly GCA_003022125.1). NCBI lineage: Bacteria > Bacillati > Cyanobacteriota > Cyanobacteria bacterium QS_8_64_29. Next base: position 285 of record PXQH01000035.1, read on the forward strand.
CGAGCCGGTTGCGCTCGTCCACAAACGCCACGGTGGGGGCATGGCGCTCGAGCTCTTCGGGGCTAAACTGCGCGTAGGCCATCACCAGCAAGCGATCACCCACCGTGCCCCAGCGGGCAGCGGCCCCGTTGAGTTCGACCGCACCCGATTCGGCGGCGGCCGGAATGGCGTAGGTTAGCAAGCGCGCGCCGTTGTTGCAGTTCAATACCTGCACTTGCTCGTTGGGCTGGATGCCCGTGGCTTGCAGCAACGCTCGATCGATGCTGATGCTGCCCCGGTAATCCAGATTGGCAGCGGTTAGGGTGCAGTCGTGAATTTTGGCAAGCAGCAGGGTGCGTTGCATGGCCAGTGCCATCCTGCCCGTTGGGCCCATTGCTTTAGCATACCGCGAACCGTCACCTGTCCCCAGCGCCGCTAGCGACCGAGGTAGGCATCCAGCACTTGGGGATCGGTTTGAATCTCGGTGGGGGTACCCTGCGCCAGGTTGCGCCCCTGCGCCAGCACCCAGATGCAATCGCACAGCGACATGAGCGCATCCATGTTGTGCTCGACGATCAAAAACGCGATGCCGTCGCGGTTCCAGGCCGCAATCTGCTCGCAAATGCGCTCGACGAGTTTGGGATTGACCCCGGCAACCGGTTCATCCAGCAGCACCAGCTTGGGATGGACCATCAGCGTCCGCGCCATCTCCAGCAGCTTGCGCTGACCGCCCGAGAGCGAGCCGGCGTACTCGTGCGCCATGTCTCCCAATCCCACCGCTTCCAGAACGGTCATGGCCCATTCGCGGTTCTGGCGTTGCTCGCGGGCAACCTGCCGGCGGTGGAACCAGACCCGAAACGGGTTTTCCCCAGCCTGTTTCTGCGCCCCCAGTAGCATGTTGTCTAGCACCGAGAGGCGGGCGAGCACGCGCGCCGTTTGAAAGGTGCGCACCAACCCGTGCTGGGCGATTTGATGCGGGCGCAAGTGCTGGATGTCGGTGCCAACGAAGCTCACTCGGCCGCGATCAGGGGATGCAAAGCCCGAGATGAGGTTGAACAGCGTGGTCTTGCCAGCGCCGTTGGGGCCGATCAACCCGGTGATGCTGCCCGAGGCAACCTCAATATTAGCCCCATCCACGGCTTTGAGCCCATCAAAGCTTTTGTCCAGATCGCGCGCCGCTAGCAGCGCTGCCTCGAGTGCAGGGTCCGAGCGAGGGCGAACTTCATCGACCAAGCGTCAGTTCCTCCTTGTTCCCAAGCAACCCCTGTGGGCGCCACACCATCAGGCCCATCAAAATAGCGCCGATGGCCATAATGCGCAGCGCGCTCACGCGCGCGTCATCGAGCGGCAACAGATCGGGGAGGACGAATCGCGTTAGCGAGTTGTAGCCCCAAAACAGCACCGCTCCCAGCAGGACGCCCGCGTTGCGGCCCGAGCCGCCCAGGATGACGATGGTCCAAGCATAAAAACTAATGAGCGGATCGAAATTTTGCGGATACACCGCCGTCAGCTGCCAGGCGTATAAGGCACCCGCCACGCCGGCAATGGCACTGCCCAGCATGAAAGCCTGCAGCTTGTACCCAAAAATGTCTTTGCCCAGCGCGCGCGGGACTTGCTCGTCCTCGCGAATGGATTTGAGCACGCGCCCCCACGGGGATTGGGCCAAGCGCCCCACCCCGGCATAGACCAGCGCCAGCACCACCAGCACCAGCAGCATCAGGCCCGCCTTATAGTCGTAGTCGGCCAGCGCGATCGCGCCGCTGGTATAGAGCGTGCCGCCCAATAGGGTTGCAGCCGCCCCCCAAAGCAGTAAGTCCCAGCTGCGCTGCTGCCGGGCTTGCCGCTGGCGCTGCTGCTGGCGGATGCCGCGCCACAGGGCGACGACCGCAATCAGCGCCAGCAGCGTCAGCACCGCGATCGCCGCGCCTTTGCCCCACGGACCGGGCTGGTAGTCCGCCAGCGGGAGCGGAAACTGCTGCAGGCCCAGTGCCCCCTGGGTCAGCCACTCCTCGTTGAGGGCAATTTGGCGCAGCAGCTCCGAGATGCCGATGGTCACAATGGCAAGGTAGTCCTCGCGCAACCGCAAGGCGGTCGTGCCCACCAGCAGCCCCAACAGGGCCGCCAACCCCGCCCCAATAGCGACTGCAGCTAGCAACGGCACCCCTTGCATGCTCAGCAAGATGGCCCCATAGGCCCCAACGGTCATAAAGGCAACGTGCCCAAAGTTGATCAGCCCTGTTAGGCCCCACTGCACGTTGAGCCCCAGCGCAAACAGCGCAAACGTGGCCGCCGAGATGGTGAGATAGACCAGGTAGCCGTAGTCAACCATGGACTGCCCGCGGGTGCCGCTACGGGCGCGAATTTTACCGCAGTCTTGCGGTCCGCTGCGGTTGCCAGCGCGACGCCAATCAGCCTTTCAGCCCGCTGTCTTAAACTAAAGCACTGTAGCTGGCAGATGCGAGGAACGGGCATGGATCGGGCCGCCCTTTGGCAACGCTACTGCGATTGGCTCTACTACCACCCGGAGTTAGGGGTCTATCTCGATGTCAGCCGGGTGCAGTTCGATGAGGCCTTTGTCGAGCGCATGCAGCCCGAGCTCGAGCGCGCCTTCCAGGCCATGGATGCGCTGGAGGGCGGCGGGATCGCCAATCCTGACGAGAACCGCATGGTGGGCCACTACTGGCTGCGCGATCCCGAGCGTGCCCCCACCCCAGAGCTGCAACAGCAGCTCGTGCAAGACCTCGAGCGCATCGAGACCTTTGCCGAGCGGATTCAAAACGGTACGCTCCAGCCCCCCAGCGGCGAGCGCTTTAGCGACGTCCTCTCCATTGGCATCGGCGGTTCGGCCCTGGGCCCGCAGTTTGTTGATCGGGCACTGGGGAGTATCGATGCGCCACTCAACCTGCACTTTATCGACAATACCGATCCGGCCGGCATCGATCGCACCCTGGCGCAGCTGCGCGATCACCTGGATCGGACGCTGGTGCTGGTTATCTCCAAATCCGGCGGCACGCCCGAGACGTACAACGGCATGGTGGAGGTCCAGGCGGCTTATGAAGCCCAAAATCTGGACTTTGCGGCGCGCGCCGTTGCCATCACCGGCGAGGACAGCAAGCTCGCTCGCCAGGCCCAGGCGCAAGGTTGGCTGGCGCGCTTCCCCATGTACGACTGGGTGGGCGGCCGCACCTCGGAGATGTCCGCCGTGGGCCTGGTGCCGGCTGCCCTGCAGGGAATCGACATCCGCGGCATGCTCCAGGGCGCCAAAACCATGGACGCCGCGACGCGCCAGCACGCGCTCAAACAGAACCCGGCCGCTTTGCTCGCCCTGGCCTGGTACTGGGCCACCAACGGCCGGGGCAACAAGGACATGGTGGTGCTGCCCTACAAAGACAGCTTGGCCCTGCTGAGCCGCTACCTGCAGCAGCTGGTGATGGAGTCGCTGGGCAAAGAAAAGGACCTCAATGGCAACACCGTCCATCAAGGCATTGCCGTCTACGGCAACAAAGGGACAACCGACCAGCACGCCTACGTCCAGCAGTTGCGCGAGGGCGTCCCCAACTTCTTTGCCACCTTTATTGAAGTGTTGCAGGACCGGAGCGGGGACTCGGTCGAGGTGGAACCGGGCGTGACCTCGGGCGATTACCTGTCAGTGCTGTTGCAGGCCACCCGCTACGCCCTGTTTGAAAAAAACCGCGAGTCCATCACGGTTACCATCCCGGCCGTAACGCCGCAGACAGTGGGCGCGCTGATTGCGCTCTACGATCGCGCGGTGGGGCTCTACGCCTCGCTCATCAACATCAATGCCTACCACCAACCCGGCGTTGAAGCCGGCAAAAAAGCAGCCGCATCGCTGCTGTCGCTCCAGAGCGCCATTGTGGATGCCCTCAAAGCCGCCGCCGAGCCCCTATCGCTAGTGCAAGTTGCCGAACGCGCGGGCGCGCCCGAGGACATTGAGGCGACCTACAAAATCTTGCGCCACCTGCATGCCAACCAGCGCGGTGTCACGCTGCACGGGGATCTCGGCCGTCCCGAAACTCTTAAAGCCTCGTGGCAAGGGCGCTGATATCATAAAAGCGTGGATTGGCGTTACGGTTGCAACATTTTTAAATACTTGGCGCCTTACCGTAGAGGCAACGGGTTGAGGAAGCCAAGCATGGTTGCAGCTAAAGGCGTCGAAATTTATCCGCTTGAGGCCATCCAGGGCCAGATGGCCCAGTTCTATACCCCCCAGAGCAGCGACGAGACCATGCTGGTGCGGATTCCGGGTTGCATCTGCAACAGCTTGTTCGTCCACCGCTCGCAAACCGACCAGCTGCTGCCGGTTCGGGGGAGTTTCGTTCTGGCTGTCTTAGAGAATCGAACTTACCGCTACATTCCCATGAACGCGCAGCAACCCCAGGCGGTTAAAATCCCGCCGGGCGTTCCCCACGGCGCGATCAACCCCAACGACACCAGCTGCTTGCTGGTCAATGCCGTGCTGCGCCACCGCCCGCCGCATGCCCGGGACTACGTTCCCATCGAGCCGCCCGTTCCCTACGATGTAGACGCAGCGCGAGCGCAGTTACAGGCAACGCAAGTTGCCTGCTAGTCAGCACACCTTGGATTCTAGGCGCTGCCGGTTCGAGGCCGGCGTGCGCCTACGAAGTGCGTTCGTTAAGCTGCGCTTCTAGTTTGGCCAGGCGGCTTTTAAGGTCGGCGTTTTCGCGCTGCAGCCCCTCGAATTCCTGGCGCAGCTGATTGACGGCACGCTCCGAGCCCAGATTCTGCTGCACGGTTTCCATGCCTTCCTCGGCCAGGCGGCGCACGCGCGCATCCGTGGCGCGCTGGGCCAGTGATCGCAACTGCTCGATGGCCGGTGCCACCCGCATCTGCTTCAGGGCCGAGACCGCCGAGACCTGGACGAAAAAGCTGGGCTCGCGCCCGCAGGCCTCCAGCTGCGCCAGAATGGCGTCGAGCTGGGCTTGGGCCTGGTCGGTGGAGACTGCCCCCAACCCGCGGATGGCTGCCAGGCGCAGCGGCTGCGGCACGCCACGCTGGGCGTAGGGCAGCAGGGTCTCGGCGGCTTGGGGCGAAGCGTTCATCTGGCTCAGCCCGCCGACGGCCCCAGCGCGCACCACCTCGTTCCAACCCGAGCGCTCCTGCAGTGCCTGCTCCAGCAGCTGCCGGGCTTCATCGACCCGCCCGCGCAGCGGCCCCGAGACCATCCCGCCTAGGGTCCGCAGGGCAGCGGCTTCGGTATAGTAGCTGGCATCGCCGCGCTCGGCTGCTTGCCGGACGGCCTCGTAGCTGGTGGCCGTTTTGAATCGGCCCAGCGCCTCCAGCGCCGCGCGCCGCACGCGCGGGTCGCTATCGCCCAGGCCGGCTTGGAGCGCGCGCTCGGCCTGCTCGAGCGCGATCTGGCCCAATTGCTGGGCCACCTCGGTGCGCGTGCCCCAAAACAGCTCTTGCTCCAGGGCCTGGGCCAGGGCGTCCGCCGCTTCGGGGCTGCCCTGCTGGGCCAGGGCCTCGGCGGCGCGGATGCGCCCCACCGGATGGGGGTCCCAATGCAGCTGCGCCTGCAGCTCGGGCCGCGGATAGTCGAGCTGGACGGTTTTGAGCCAGCCCTGATCGGCGTCAAAGCTGACAAAATCGGGCTTGGCTGCCAGCGGACAGTAAAAGCTCTGCTCGGGCTCGCTCACGCGCAGCGTCACGCGCTGGCACTGGGCCTCGCCCGCGCCATTTTGGGGCGCATAGCCAAACGCAATCGGCACGCGCAGATCGAAGCAGGACTGGCGCTCGCCGCTGCCCTCGCGCCGGTCGCTGCTTTGGGCTTGGGTTTGGGTCACCGTCAGCTTGGCCAGCTGCGCGTCTGCATCCCAGGCGTAGCTGACCTTGAAATCGGGGTGGCCGCTGCCAAAGACATAGCGATCGAATAAAAACGACAGGTTGCGCCCGGTGGTGCGCTCGATCGCGCGCCGCAGGTCCACGGTCTCGATGTTGCGGTGGGCGTGCTCGCGCACGAAGGCCTGCAGGGCCTCGCGAAAGGCCTCATCGCCCAGTTCGGTGCGGATGGCGTGGTAGATGCAGGCCCCTTTCTCGTACAGGTGGCAGTCGAACAGGTCCATGACCTCGCGGTAGACGTTGGTCACCACGGGGCGGCGGTAGCGGTTGCGGTCCTCTTCTAGGTAGTTGCGGGCTTCGTTGAGCAGGTAGTAGGCGGCTTCGTCGCGGCCGTAATCGCGCTCGAGCCACAATACCTCGGCGTAAGAAGCCATGCCCTCTTTGAGCCAGGCATGGGACCAGTGGCCGATGACGGCCAAATCCCCAAACCACTGGTGGGCCAGCTCGTGCGCCACCAGGGTCTCGGCGCGGCGGTTGTCGATCGCGGCGCGCTCGTCCAGCAGGCAGCGATCGGTGAGCAGCGTCGTGGAGGTGTTCTCCATCCCGCCGAAGATGTAGTCGCTGACGCAGACCTGGGCGTATTTGGGATAGGGATAGGGGTAGCCAAACAGCTCGCTGAAAAAGGCCATCATGCGCGGCGTCTTGCCTAGGGTGCGCCGGGCATCGGCTTCGCGGCCGCGCTCGATGTAGTACTGCAGCGGGATGCCGTCGCTGCGATCAGCAATGCAGTTAAAATCGCCCACCGCCAGCGCCATCAGGTAGCTGGGGTGGGGCTGGTCCTGGCGCCAGTGATAGATCGTGGCGCCCTCGGCAGGCTCGGTGCCGATGAGCTCGCCGTTGGAGATAGCTTGATAGGGCTGGGGCACGCGCACCCGGATCTCGGAGGTGGCCAGCTGCCCGGGATAGTCGAAGCAGGGGAACCAGAAGCGCGAATCTTCATCTTCGCCTTGGGTCCAGACCTGGATGGGCTTGTCGGGGTAGTCCGCATCGGGCGCTACAAAGTAAATCCCGCGCTGGGGCTGCTCCGCGCGGTAGCGCACGCTGATGGTGATGGGCTCGGTCCCCGTGGGCTGGCTCAGGCGCACGAACAGCTGCCGGCCGTCGTGCTCGAAGGGCTGGCTCAGCTCGCCCACCCAGACAGCATCAATCTGCAAATCCACCGCATCCAGCGTCAGGCGATCCAGCCCGCGGCGCAGCGGCTGTAGGGCAATCGTGCAAGTGCCCTCTAACGACTGCCGCTGTAGGTCCAGGGCGAGATCGAGGCGGATGTGCTCGACCCGGCCGGGGCGATCGGGGGTGTAGTGGGGTTGAGCACCGGGACGCTCGAACGGGCGGCGGCTGGTGCTATCGGCGTCGGAGAGCGATTGCGACATGGGCGCGGCGCTGCGGTTGGGACGCCCTCCAACCTAACGCGCCGGCAGGCCGCCGCTGGGGCGCGATCGCCAGCGTTGGCAAGCTCAGTACCTCGGCGCCAGTCGGCCAAGCTGCAGCAGACATCCCTCAATCGAGGCACGCGCAGCCAGTGCCCCTGGGCGGGTTGGAACCATCAATAGCGGGCAACGGGACTGACGGGATTCGAACCCGCAACTTCCGCCGTGACAGGGCGGTGCTCTGACCGATTGAACTACAGTCCCAGGCAAAAGGCAACCTGCATGCTAGCGATGCTGCGTTGTGGCTGTCAAATGGCAGCAGTCCAATGCGGCGCGCGGTGTGCCAAACTCGGGCACCGTGCTGCGAGGGCAAATGACCTTGACCGCATCTGACGACATTGCCGCTGCGCTCGAGGCGCCGGCGGATCTCAACTTCGAGCTGCCCGATCCGGGGCGCACCGACATTGCCGATAGCGAGTTCGAGCAGCAGCTCGAGCGCGCGTGGCAGGTTTGCGAGCGCTTCGACCTGCAAACCGACATTTGGCGCGGGTGCATCCTGCGCGCGGTCCGCGATCGCGAAAAGCAAGGGGGCGATGGCCGCGGAACGGGCTTTGTCAACTGGCTCAGGGACCGCGAGCTCGCCAAAAGCCAGGCCTACCACCTCATCCAGCTGGCCGATAGCGCCGACACGCTGCTCGAGCAGGGCGAGCTGCAGCCCGAGGCGTTCGACAACTTCAGCAAGCGCGCCTTCCTCGAGACGGCCAAGGCCCCACCCGAAGTGCAGCAGTTGGCCGGTGCCAGCGCCCAAAGCGGCGATCGCGTCACCCGCCGCGAGGTCAAACAGTTCACCGACGACTGGACGGCCATGCAGTCCGAGCGGCCCCCAGACGAGCTAAAGCAAAAAGCCAGCGAGGGTACCCTCCCGGCCCGCGAGCTGGCCCCGCTGGCCCAGCAGCTGGAAAAGCTCCCGGAAGCGCACTGCCAACCCCTGCAGCAACAAGCCCAAGCCCACCCGGATGCCGAGACGGTCAAATACCTGACAGCCGAGGCGCGCCATCTGGCGCAGTACCTCGAGGCGGCGGCGCGCGTCCAAGCGCTAGAGCGCACCGGCACCGATCTGGAGGGCGCGCTGGAAGAAGCCCTGCGCCTGGATTGCGCTGGGGCGGCTGCCGATCTGGTCAAGCAGGCCGCTCAACTGGAGCAGCTGGCTGTCAAGCTCCACGCGAGCTGGAAGCGCCTGGGCGGCCTGGCCGAGCGGCTGGAGCTCGAGACGGGGGCAAGCAATCCCCACCTGCGCTCGCTAGTGGCCGCCCTAGGGCGCTTGAGCGGCGAGGCAATTGAGGTGCCGCTGGATGAGACTGGCGAGCGGCTCGTGCGCCTCCAGATTGCCAGCGAGGAGCGCACTCGAGCGGCAGATGAGCTCAGTACTTGATACCGGTGGTGCCAATGCCGCGCGCCACCTGCCGCTGGGCGAGCAAAAACACGCCCACCACAGGAGCTGTCGCGATCGCGGCAGCCGCCATGAGCAGCGGCCAATCGCTGGTAAAGCGCTGCTGAAACTGCGCCAGCGCCAACTGGACGGTGGTGAGCTCGGGGCGAGTGGTAAACACCAGCGGCTTGAACAGGTCGTTCCACTCGCCAATAAAGGTAAACACGAACAGCGCCACTAGCGCGGGCCGCGCCAGCGGCAGCATGATGCGCCCCACGATTTGCAGGCGGTTGGCGCCATCGAGCGCCGCCGCCTCTTCCAGCGCCACCGGGACGGTCATAAAGTACTGCCGCATCAAAAAAATGCTAAAGCCGTTAGCAGCCGTGGGCAGGATGAGAGCGGCATAGGTATCGAGCAGGTTGCCCCATTTGAGAACCAAAAACACCGGAACAACCAAAATTTGGAACGGCACCACCAAGGTTGCCAGCACCACCAGCAGCAGAGTCTGGCGGCCGCGAAAGCGCAAGCGGGCCAGGGCATAGCCGGCTAGCGCCGAGGTGGCAATTTGCAGGCCCGTAACGGCCAGCGCCACCAGGGTTGAGTTGGCAAATGCCAGAGCAAACGCCCCTTGCTGCCAAGCCTGGCGGTAGTTGGCCAGCGTCCACTGTTGGGGCCAAACGGCCTGGGCGGCTGGGGTCCCGGCCGGTGCCAGCGAGGTCAGCAGCGGCACGGCCAGCGGCAGCAGCGCGATCGCTACCCCTAGCGACAGCACCCCCCACCCCAACAGCCGGCTAATTGGCGAGTTAGTGGGCATTGCGCACGGCTGGGATCGAGTACGTTATGCTCCCGGTAGTGCAAGCAGTGGCTGCTTCCGGCACAGTTGGCAAGATGCGGTCTAGCCGACTCAACGGCCAGCCTTAGCCACTGACCGCTTGCTCAAGCGTACTCGATTGAGGAGATTGTAGCGCCTATGGCAGAGGCTGCAGTGAGCCAGCTGGACTATACCAGCGCAACCTACAAGGATGCCTACAGCCGCATCAACGCCATCGTCATCGAAGGCGAACGGGAAGCCCAGGACAACTACATCCAGCTAGCCGAGCTTTTGCCGGACCATCAGGAGGAGCTGCAACGCCTCTCCAAAATGGAGAAGCGCCACAAAAAGGGATTTGAAGCCTGCGGGCGCAACCTTGAGGTCACCCCCGATATGGCGTTTGCCCGCCAGTTTTTTGCCCAGCTCCATGACAACTTCCAGCAAGCTTGGAGCGAGGGCAAAGTTGTGACTTGCCTGCTGATTCAATCGCTGATCGTCGAGAGCTTTGCCATCTCGGCTTACAACATCTACATTCCCGTTGCCGACCCCTTCGCCCGCAAGATTACCGAAGGCGTCGTCGAGGATGAGTACACCCATCTCAACTTTGGCGAGCAGTGGTTGCAGCAAAACTTTGAGAGCGCCAAAGACGAGCTAGAGCAAGCCAATCGCGAAAACCTGCCCCTGGTTTGGCAGATGCTTAATCAGGTGGAGGACGACGCGCGGACCCTGGGCATGGAAAAAGATGCCTTGGTCGAGGAGTTTATGATTGCCTACGGCGAAGCACTGGGCAACATCGGCTTTAGCACGCGCGAGGTGATGAAACTGTCGGCCTACGGCCTTAAAGGGGCCTAAGCGGCTGGCCCGTTTGGCAACGCGTGCATTTGCAGGCAGGAGCCCGCCCGACGCAGCTGCAATGCGCTAGCATCTGAGCGTCGAGGTTGCGGGTTTTTGGCTGTATGGCGCTTCCTAGACCGCTGGCTTGCGGGCAGCGGTCGGCATTACCAGCGGGAGCGCCATAACTGCCAGGCCGGGCCGGCCAATCTAACTTGCGGATCGCGCTGCAACCGCCCATGTTCGGCCTCATCGGTCACTCCACCAGCTTGGAACATGCCCAAACTGTCGCCGACAAGCTCGGCTACCCCGAATACGCCGACCAGGGGCTAGAGTTTTGGTGTTCGGCACCGCCCCAGATTGCTGATCGCATTACGGTCACCAGCCTGACCGGGCAAACCATTGAGGGCCGCTACGTCGAATCCTGCTTTCTGCCCGAGATGCTGAGCCAGCGTCGCATCAAGGCAGCGGTGCGCAAGGTGCTCAACGCCATGGCGCACGCACAAAAGCATGGCCTCAACATCACGGCGCTGGGCGGATTCTCCTCGATCATGTTTGAGAACTTCAACCTGCACCAGAACCAGCGCGTGCGCAACGTCCAGCTTGAGTTCGAGCGCTTCACCACCGGCAACACCTATACGGCCTACGTCATTGCCCGCCAGGTGGAGTGGGGCCTGGCGCAGTTGGGCTTGGATTTGGCCCAGGCGACGGTTGCCGTTTGCGGGGCAACCGGCGATATTGGAAGCGCGGTCTGCCGCTGGCTGAGCGCACGGGCCCCGGCGGGCGAGCTGCTGCTGGTTGCCCGTGATCGCCAGCGCCTGGAAGCCCTGCAAGGCGAGCTGGGGGGCGGCCGAATCGCCAGCTTGGAGGCAGCCCTGCCCCAAGCCGATGCCCTGGTTTGGGTAACCAGCATGCCAGAGGGCATCGAGCTGGATCCGGCGGTGTTGCCCAAGCCCTGCCTGATCGTTGATGGTGGCTATCCCAAAAATTTGGCGGCGCGGCTCCAGCATCCCGAAGTGCGCGCGCTTAAAGGCGGCGTTGTCGAGCATACCCTAGGCATCGACTCGCAGATCCTGCAACTAGCGGATGTGGATGTCCCCGGCCGCCAGTTGTTCGCTTGCTTTGCCGAGTCCATGGTGCTGGAGTTCGAGAAGCGGTATACCAATTTCTCCTGGGGCCGGAACCGCATTACGCTGGATAGTATGGATAAAATCGGTCGTTGGTCTGCCAAGCACGGCTTTCAACCGGTTTTGAGCTAAGTTGCTTGCTGCTGCCGCACGCTTGCGCGCGAGCCCATGTCCAAAAACGATCGCAAACCCTTCCTGCTCGATTTTGAAAAACCGCTGTGCGAGCTAGAGTCCCGGATCGAGCAGATTCGGGAGCTGGCCGCGGACAACCAAGTTGATGTTTCCGAGCAAATACGCCAGCTTGAGGCCAAAGCCACCCAGCTGCGCCAAGAGATCTTCAGTACGCTCACCCCTGCGCAGCGGTTGCAGCTCGCCCGCCATCCGCGGCGCCCCAGCACGCTGGATTTCATCCAGGCCATCAGCGATGAGTGGGTCGAGCTGCATGGGGATCGCTTTGCCAGCGACGATCCGGCCCTGGTGGGCGGCATTGCCCGTTTGGCCGGCCGGCCGGTGGTCATGCTGGGGCACCAGAAAGGCAGCGACACCAAAGACAATGTCGCCCGCAACTTCGGCATGGCTTCGCCCAGCGGCTACCGCAAGGCCCGGCGATTGATGGAGCATGCTGATCGCTTCGGCATGCCCATTTTGACTTTCATTGATACGCCCGGTGCCTGGGCGGGCGTCGAGGCCGAACAACAAGGCCAGGGCGAGGCGATCGCGTGCAACCTGCAGGCCATGTTTGGCTTTGACGTGCCCATTATCTGCACGGTGATCGGCGAAGGGGGGTCCGGCGGCGCGCTGGGAATCAGCGTGGGCGATCGGCTGCTGATGTTGGAGCACGCCGTTTACACGGTTGCTACCCCCGAAGCTTGCGCTGCCATCCTCTGGAAGGACTCCACCCAGTCCGAGCAAGCAGCGGCAGCGCTGCGCATCACGGCAACCGATCTCAAAGAGCTCGGCATTGTGGATCGCCTGTTGGCCGAACCCATCCGTGGCGCCCATGCCGATCCGCTCGGCGCCGCCGAAATGTTGAAAGACGCGTTGGTCGCCCAGCTCGAAGAACTCTGCGCCCTATCGCCGCAGCAGCGTCGGGAGTTGCGCTACCAAAAATTCCGCCAAATCGGTCAGTACCACGAGGTGGCGCCGCTCGAGCCCTCGGAGGCCTAGCCGCTAGCGGCGCGAGCGGCACGCTTGTTAAGCTCTGTAAAGACCGTCCCGAGCGCGCCGCGCGCGACCGTTGAGAGAGATCGATCTGCGAGCGAGTGAGGGAAATCCGCCCATGAATTCTGCTTCCGGAGTGCAGCGCGCGATCGTCACTGGGGCCAGTAGCGGCATCGGCCGGGAAACGGCGCTAGCCTTCGCCCAAGCTGGCATTGACGTTGCCTTGGTGGGGCGTCAAACCGAGCGCTTGGAGCCAGTGGCAGCCCAAGCGCGGCAGCATGGCGTCGAAGCCAAGCCCTACACGGCCGATCTAGCGGCGCTTGAGTCGGTGCGCGAGCGCATGGCGGCCATCGTCGCTGATTTTACTCCAGTCGATGGCCTCATCAACAACGCCGGCATGGGCTATACCAACGCCCTCAGCGAGACCTCGCTGGCAGACTGGCAGCAGGTGATGGATCTCAACCTCACCAGCCCGTTTCAATGCATTCAGGGGGTTCTGCCCGAGATGCGCGCTCGCGGGCAAGGCACCATCGTCAACGTTTCCTCCATTGCCGCCCAGCACGCGTTCCCCGGCTGGGGGCCGTACAATGTCAGCAAAGCTGGCTTAATTGCTTTGTCCAAGACCCTCGCCGGTGAGGAAAAATCCCATGGCATCCGCGTTATGACCGTCTCGCCTGGCCCCGTCAATACGCCCCTCTGGGACAGCGACACCGTTCAAGCCGATCTCGATCGCAACGCCATGCTGACGCCGCAAGCCGTTGCCCAGTCCATCTTGCAAGCGGCGTTGCTGCCCGATCACGCGGTGGTGGAAGAGATGACATTAATGCCGAGTGCGGGCGCACTCTAGGGCCGGCGAAGCGCAAGGGCGCAACGACTCTGCTTGCAACAACTATGACAGCGGCTTTTGCTAACGGTGCTGGTGGCGATCCCGAGCGGCAGCAGCATTCGGCGTGCCAACCGCCGCAACTGAGGCAGGAACCGAGTTCCCCGCAAGACGGTCGCTCGCCAGAACCCATGCCGGCTCCCACGCAAGCCGAGATGTCGGAAGCCGTCCGGACGTTGCTGCAAGGCATGGGTGAAGATCCGACGCGGGATGGGTTGCAGAAAACGCCCGAGCGGGTCGCCCAAGCCCTCAACTGGCTGACGCAGGGTTACGAGCAGTCGCTGGAGTCGCTGGTTAACGACGCCATCTTCGATGAAGAGCACAACGAGATGGTGCTCCTGCGCGATATTGACGTTTTTAGCCTCTGCGAGCACCACATGCTGCCGTTTATGGGCAAGGCCCACGTGGCCTACATTCCCAACCAGCGCGTGCTGGGCCTGAGCAAGCTCGCCCGGATTGTGGAGATGTACTCGCGGCGCTTGCAGGTGCAGGAGCGCTTGACCCGCCAAATTGCCGAAGCCATCGAGACTACCCTGGCCCCGCAGGGGGTGGCTGTGGTCATTGAAGCCACCCACATGTGCATGGTCATGCGCGGCATTCAAAAACCCGGTTCTTGGACCGTGACCAGCGCCATGTTGGGGGCATTCCAGGCGGACCAAAAAACGCGCGAGGAATTTCTCAACCTCATCCGCCACCAGCCCAACTTGGTTTAGCGCCCTGCCCGCAGGCTGGCGAACAGCTGCGAGACCAGCCCCAGATCTTTATCGCCGGGGGCGCGCTCGACGCCGCTAGAGAGATCGATGCCATCCGGCTGCAGGACGGACAGCGCCTGCCCGACGTTGTGCGGGGTCAGACCGCCAGCCAACAACCAGGGGCAGCCCGGCTCAAAAGCAGACAGAGCCTGCCAGTCGAGCGTTCGGCCAGTGCCGCCCGCTAACTGCGGGTGGTAGGCGTCGAGCAGTAGGGCATCGACCACCGGCACGTAGGCGGCCGCTTGCGCCAGATCGGCTGGTGCGCTGACCGTGAGGGTCTTGATAAGCTCGGTTGCCGGCAGCTGCCGACGCAGGGCCTGGCAGAAGGCTGGCGTTTCGCTGCCGTGGAGCTGGACGCCGCTCAAGCGCCCGAGCGCCACCGTTTGGGCAATCGCGGCGATGCTGGCATCGGCAAAGACCCCAACGCGATCGACACCAGGCGGCAGTTGGGTTGCAATCGCCCCAATTTGAGAGGGCGGAACATAGCGCCGGGACTGCCGCACGCAGATAAACCCTAAGGCCGTTGCGCCCGCCGCCGCGATGGCGCGGCCTTGATCGGCCCACGCAATGCCGCAGATTTTGATGCGCCTCGGGGGAGCGGCTCGGTCAGTCTGGCTCACTAGGGGAAGCGCGAACGTTTAGTTCTGCAAACGAGCGCCTTGGCGGCCGCCGAGCGACCGGTATCATTCTAGCCATCAGCAATGGAGCTATCCCGCAAGGATGACTGCGATGACGCTACTGGCCCAAGCGCAAGCCACCACGCCCGCGACTCCCGAGTGGGGCATGTCGGTGGCCTTGGTGATGGTGCTCTGCAACCTGTTTGCCGTTGCCATCGGCCGCTTTGCCATTCAAAACCCCGGCCAGGGCCCGGACTTGCCGGTACCCAAGCCGGCACTGTTCCGCGGATTCAGCCTGGCCGAGCTGCTGGCAACAGCGAGCTTCGGCCACATCCTGGGAACCGGGGTCATCCTGGGACTGGGCAACGCCGGCGCGCTGTAAGCCTCGGGGGCCGCGCTAGCGCGCCTCGGGCGCCAGGGCGCCCGCGACCATTGCGCGGATGGTGGCCCCATCGAGCGCGGCCGGTTCGCGGGCGCGCAGCCACAGCAAGTACTCCACGTTGCCGGCGGGCCCCGGTCGCGGCGAGGGCGTAAGGCCGCTGGCTTGCCAGCCTACCCCCTGCGCTGCCTGCAGCACGCCCTCGATGGCGCGGACGTGCTCGTCCGGATCGCGCACCACACCCTTGCTCGCCGCCCGGGCGAAGTAGCCTTTCCCCACCTCAAACTGCGGCTTGACCAGCACGATCGCCTCGCGCGGGGAAACCAACAGCTGCCAGAGCGGCGCCAGGATCTTGGTTAGCGATACGAACGACACGTCGGCCACGCCCAAATCGGCGCGCGGGGCCTCCCCATACAGCTGTTGGGGCGATAGGTGGCGAATGTTGGTGCGCTCGCACAGCACGACGCGCTCGTCCTGGCGCAGGGACCAAGCCACTTGCCCGTAGCCCACATCAATGCCGTAGGTACGCGCGGCGCCGGCTTGGAGCAAGCAGTCGGTAAACCCGCCCGTCGAAATGCCGGCATCGAGGCAGATCCGGCCCGGGACCGGGATGGCGAAGGCGGCCAGCGCCCGGGCGAGTTTTTCGCCGCCGCGCGAGACGTAAGGGGGCTTGGCCAGCAGCCGAATGCTGGCCGAGGGGCGGATGGGGGTGCCTGGTTTATCCACCACGGCCTCATTCACGCGGACCTCGCCAGCGCGGATGGAGCGCTGCGCCGCTTGCCGCGAGGGACACAACCCGCGCGCGACCAGGAGCGCATCGAGCCGTTGCTTTTGCGCCACGGCAGCTAGCTTTTGGCCAGTTGGCTGAAATCGGCCAGGACGTAGGCGCAATTGCGCAGCAGGCCCAACAAGTTGAGGCGGTTCTGTCGCAGGATGGCGTCCTCGGCCATGACCAGAACGCTATCGGGCCCATCGAAAAAATCGCGCACGGTGGGCGCGGTTTGGGCCAGTGCCTCGATTAGGGCGCGGTAATCGCCGCGATCACGGGCTGCTTGGGCTTTGGGGGAAAGCGCTTGCAGGGCTTGATACAGGGCCTGCTCGGAGGCTTGCGCGAAGGCCTCGGGGCGGATGGCTTGGCCGGGATCCAGCACCTGCGGGTCCAAATCGCCTTTGGCGGCCAAGCGCGCGGCGCGATTGACGGGCTCGTAAATGGCATCCAGCTCGCCGCTCTGGCGCAGCTGCTGCAACAGCTGCACGCGCGCGCGCGCATCCGTCGGGTGCTGCAGGGTGCGTTTGGTGCCGCCGGCACTCTCGCTGAGCGCGGCCGCGATGGCATCGTGATCGAAACCCGCCTCTTGCAGCAGCGCGCGCATGCGTTGCTCGAAAAACGCCTGCAAATCGGGCAGCCACTGATCCTGTTGGGCCTTCTCTGCCACCCCATCAGCAGCAGCCTGCAGTAGCTGCTGCAGGTCCAGCGGCAGCTCGTACGCCCAGATAATGCTGACGGTCGAATTGGCAGCGCGGCGCAGGGCAAACGGATCCGAGGAACCGCTGGGCCGCATGCCCAGGCTGAAAATGCCGGCGAGGGTATCGAGCCGATCGGCCATGCCCACCACTTGGCCGACGCGGGATTCCGGCAAGCGATCGCGGGCATCGCGCGGCTGGTAGTGCTCAGCGATAGCGACGGCCACCGCCTCCGACTCGCCGCTGGCACGGGCGTACTTCTCGCCCATGACGCCCTCGAGTTCGGGGAACTCATCCACCATTTGGGTGACCAAATCGGCCTTGCAGAGCTCGGCAGCGCGCCGGGCGTCCTGGGCCTGCTGCTCCGGGAGCTGGAGTTGCGCCGCGATCGCGGCTGCCAGATCCCGAACGCGCGCCACTTTGGCGCCAATCGAGCCCAGCTGCTCCTGGAAAGTAACGCGCTCCAGCTCGGGCATGTAGTCGCCTAGCGATCGCTGCCGGTCGGCTTGGTAGAAAAACTGGGCGTCGGCCAGGCGGGCGCGGATGACGCGCTCGTTGCCCGCCGCAATCGCGTCGGCTTTGGCGGGATCGCCATTGGCGGCAGTGACAAAATGTGGCAGCAGCCTTTGCCCCTGCGCCCAGACCGAGGCGCACTTTTGGTGGCTCTCCATGGCAGTTGTCACCACCTCGGGCGGGAGCTGCAAAAAAGCCGAGTCGAACTGGCCGGCAATGGCCGTCGGCCACTCCACCAGATTGGTCACCTCGGCCAGCAGCTCATCGCTGAGGCTCACCTCACCCCCGCACTCGCTGGCTCGCTGCTGGAGCGCGGTTGCGATGGTGTGGCGGCGCTGGGCAATGTCGGGCTCGACGCCTGCCTGCCGCAGCGTGGGGGCGTAGGCCTCGGCCTGCGGAATCGCCATCCCGCCTGGGTGCAGGACCCGATGGCCCCAGGAGTAGCGATCGCTGGCCAGGGTTTCGCTGCCGTTGGCTAACTCCAGGGGCAACACGGCGTCATCCCAAAGCGCGACCAGCCACCGAATGGGACGCGAAAACCGCAACTCGCCATCGCCCCAGCGCATGAAACGCCGACCCTCCAGATTGAAGATCCAATCTGGGGTTAGCGCTTGCAACACGGCGCTGGTGGGCCGGCCGCGAACGGTCTTGCAGGCGAAGGCGAACCGCCCTTTATCCGTATCGTGCAGTTCCAGCTCCTCGGGGGCGATGCCATGCTGGCGCGCGAAGCCCTGGGCGGCCTGGGTGGGCCGCTCGCCGTCGAACGCCGTGCTGGCCGGCGGCCCTTTGACGGTTTCTTGGCGATCAGGTTGCTGCGCGGGCAAATCGCGTACCAGCACCGCCAAGCGCCGCGGCGTTCCGTACGTCTCGAGCGGGCCCGGAGCCAAGTGCTGTCCCGCCAAATCTTGGGGAATGCGAGTTTGCCACTGGGCGAGCGCGCTGTCGACAAAGTCGGCCGGCAGTTCCTCCGTTCCGACTTCCAACAGGTAGCTAGGCATGGCGGGTGGCGGCGGTCGGCATCCTGAGCATTCTAGCGACGCGCGCCCGCTGCAGGCACGATAGACTGATGGTTGCAGGTGCTGGCGAGGAGGTGGTGCCAGATGGCCCAAGCCGCTCCAACCAGGACTGCGCCGCTCAGTCCGGACCTGCAGTACCAGGCAGAAGCAACGCGGACGCTGCTCGAGCGCTACTCCGAGGACCTGGCAGCCCGGATCGGTAGCGATCTCGATGCCGACACCGAACGGGCGCTGGCGCAGGTCGAGCGGGCGCTTGAGAGCGACACCCTGGATATGGAGGACGGCGCCTAGAGCGCAGCGCCGCCATATCCCAGCAAACGAGCCCGGCCGTTTGGCTGGGCTCTTTGATTGGGGATGGGCCTAACCGGCCCTCGCGGGAGGAAGCGATCACGACGGGTTAGTAAATATTTTCTTCTTGGTGAGTCTGAATGGTGCAGTCGGAGGCGGGATAGGCAATGCAAGTCAGCACGTACCCCTGCTCGACCTGTTCGTCATCCAAAAATTGCTGCTCGGACTGGTCGACTTCGCCCTCGACCAACTTACCGGCACAGGTGGAGCAAGCACCGGCCCGGCAGGAATAGGGAAGGTCCAGATCGTATTCTTCTTCGGCCACATCGAGGATGTATTCGTCCTCGGGGACCTCGATGGTTTCATCCAGGCCTTCGTCTTCGTTAACGAGCCTAACGTTGTAAACTTCTGCCATTCCTCAAGGCTGAGCGCGTCTGCTGCTAGGTACTCTCGACCAAACTTTAACGCGTTTCAACTAAACCTTAACGTGCTGCTCCGTCGCCAAAATGACGCCATGCAGTAGCGCGCTGCCGCTATCCCAGCATGGGGGAGCAGCGACCGTCCGCCCACCATCTTGACTTATGTCCCGCTCCCGAGCGCTCCAGTTCTACATCCTGGCGCGCCTGTTGCTGGCACCGCTGATGCTACTGATGATCGCGACCCTGATCTTTGCGCTCATGCGCGCCACCCCCGGCGATCCGGCCGATGCGGTGCTGGGCAGCCGCGCTCCGGAGGCGCAAAAGGCAGCGCTGCGCGAGCGCTTGGGCTTGGCCGATCCGCTCTGGCTGCAGTACCTCCGCTACTTGGGGCAGCTGCTGCGGCTGGATTTGGGCGAGTCGCTCACCCAATCCGGGGTCTCGGTCTGGCAGATCGTGGGGCAGCATTTCCCCGCCACAGTGGAGCTAGCGGCCTTTGGCATGCTGGTGGCTGTTGCGACGGGCATTGCAGTGGGCACGCTGGCCGCTTCCCGGCCGGGAACGCCGCTGGAGGCCTTCGGACGGCTGTTTGGGACCGTGACCTACGCACTGCCGCTATTTTGGGTGGGCATGCTGCTGCAGCTGGTGTTTGCCGTCAACTTGGGTTGGTTCCCGCTGGGCACCCGCTTTCCGGTGGAAGCGACGCCACCGCCCGCGCTGACCGGCTTGTATACCCTCGATGGCGTGTTGAGCGCCCAACCCGGCAAGTCCCTGACGGCCCTGTACTACTTGGCGCTGCCCAGCCTGACCCTGGGGCTGCTGCTGAGCGGCATCTTCGAGCGCATCATCCGCGCCAACCTCAAGCAGACCCTGCTGGCCGATTACGTGGAAGCAGCGCGCGCGCGCGGCATTCCCGAGCGGCGAGTGCTGCTGGCGCACGCGCTCAAAAACGCGCTCGTTCCGGTGGTGACGGTGCTGGGGCTAACGTTTGCGGCGCTGCTGAGCGGCACTGTCCTGACCGAGGTGACCTTTTCCTGGCCGGGCTTGGGCAACCGGCTCTACGAGGCCATCTCGGTGCGCGACTACACCACCGTCCAGGGCGTGATGGTGTTTTTTGGTGGGGTCGTGGTGCTGGTCAGCCTGGCCATCGACATTGCCAGCGCTGCCATCGACCCCCGCATTCGCTATTGAGCGGCCCTGCTGGGGCGAGGGTGCCTTGGTAAGCTAGGAATGTTGTGGCGCACGGGCGCGAGCCATGCAAGGCGGCATCCGGAACTGGCGCGCGTGGGCGCAACTCGCGTTGGGGTTGGTGCTGCTGGCAAGCCTGGCGGCTTGCAGCCCCCAAGCCCAGGTGAGCGCCCGGGAGCGGCTGTTTCTGGAGCGCTCGCTGGCGTTGGTCGATGCCGTTTCGCTGCCGCAGTGCTCGTTTCAAGCCCCCCCCATCGGCGGCCTATCGGCGCTGGACTACGATCCCCAATCGGCGCGGTTCTACGCCCTCTCGGATGATGGCGGTCGGCAGGGACCGCCGCGCTTCTACACCTTCCGGGTCGCCATCGAGCGCGATGCCAGCGGCGCGACCGGCATTGCGGATGTCAGCTTCGAGCGGGTCACGCCACTCAAACCAGAAGCCGGTGATCGCTACCCGCCGGGCCAGCTCGATCCGGAAGGTTTGGCTCGCTCGCCGCGCGAAACTGTCTTTATTGCCAGTGAAGGGGCCACCGCGCACGGCATTGCACCTACCATTGCTGAGTTTGAGCTCGCCAGCGGCCGCCAGCAAACCCGCCTGGAGCTGCCCGAGTACTACCTGCCGCGCCCAGCGGAGGCCGAGGCCCAAGCACCGCGCGGGGTGGCCCCCAACCGCGGCTTTGAGTCGCTAACGCTGGGCCCGACCGGGACAGCCGCCACCGATCCGTTCCGCCTGTTTGCCGCCCCCGAGCGCCCCCTGCGCCAGGACCGCCGCCCCAGCGAGCCAGGCAGCCCCCAGCGCGTGCGCCTGCTGCACTACCGCTTTGATGCCATCGGGCCGCCGGCCCTACTGGCCGAGCACATCTATCCGCTCGAGTCCCCCCAGGCCGGCGAGCGGGAGAACGGCCTGAGCGAGCTGCTCGCGCTCGAGCAACGGGGCCATTTCCTAAGCCTGGAGCGCAGCTACGGGCCGGAGGGCTTTGGGGCCCGCATCCATCAAGTGGCGGTGGGCGGCGCGACTGACATTTCCGGGATCGCGCGCTTGCCGGCCGAGCTGGGCGACCTCGAGCCGATGGCCAAGCAACTGCTGCTGGATGGGCGCGATCGCGACCTGGCCAACTGGGAAGGCATGGCCCTGGGGCCGCCGCTCCCCGACGGCAGCGCTAGCCTCGTTGTAGTTAGCGACAACAACTTCGACCCCAACCAGCCTACGCGGCTGTTACTGTTCCGCTTGGTCGGTGCCCCCCAATCGGCGAGTGCACGCTGAGGTGCCCCATGCTCGAGACTCGAGAAACCGCGATCGAAGCGATCGAAGCCCGCGAGGTCTTGGATTCGCGCGGCCGCCCCACGCTGGAGGCTGAAGTGCGGCTGGCCAGCGGCGCTGTGGGCATGGCGCAAGTACCCAGCGGCGCTTCCACCGGCAGCTTTGAGGCGCGCGAGCTGCGTGATGGCGACATGCGCTACGGTGGTCGGGGCGTCCGGCAGGCCGTTGCCAACGTGCGCGAGACGCTGGCCCCCCTGCTGCAGGGCCAAGATGCCTTTAGGCAAAAGCAGCTCGATCGGGCCGCCATCGAGTGCGATGGCACCCCGCTCAAGGCCAGCTTGGGGGCCAACGCCATCCTGGCCAACTCGCTGGCGATCGCCCGAGCGGCTGCTGCCGAGCTGGAGCTGCCGCTGTATCGCTATCTGGGTGGGCCGCTAGCCCAGGTTTTGCCGGTGCCCATGATGAACGTCATCAACGGTGGCGCCCACGCGGCCAACGCCATCGACTTTCAGGAGTTCATGATCGTGCCCGTGGGGGCCCCCTGCTTTAGCGAAGCGTTGCGCTGGGGCACCGAGACGTTCGCAGCGCTGGCCAGCGAGCTCAAGGCCCGCAACTTGCTGGGCGGGGTGGGCGATGAAGGCGGCTTTGCCCCCAATCTGGACTCCAACGAAGCCGTCCTGGAGCTGCTGATCGCGGCCATCGAAAAGGCCGGCTACACCCCTGGGCGCGACATGACCCTGGCCCTGGATGTTGCCGCCAGCGAGTTTTACACCGATGGCAGCTACACCTGCAACGGCACGACTCGCACGGCCGAGGAGTTCATCGGCGATTTGGCCCGGCTGGCCTCGCAGTATCCCATTGCCTCGATCGAAGATGGCCTGCACGAGGAGGACTGGTCCCACTGGCAAGCCCTGACGGAGAAGCTGGGCGCCAGCGTGCAGCTGGTGGGCGACGATCTGTTTGTGACCAATCCCGAGCGTCTGGCCAAGGGCATCGAGTTGGGGGCCGGCAACGCCATCCTGATCAAGCCCAACCAAATCGGGACGCTCAGCGAGACGCTCGAGACCGTCGAGCGGGCCACCCGCGCCGGCTATCGCAGCATCATCTCCCATCGCTCGGGCGAAACCGAGGACACTACCATTGCCGATCTGGCCGTTGCCACCGGCGCCGGCCAGCTCAAAACCGGCTCGCTGTGCCGCAGCGAGCGCATTGCCAAATACAATCGCCTGCTGCGCATCGAGCAGGAGCTGGGCGATGGGGCCGTTTACGCGGGCGCTTGGGGGTTGGGTCCCGGTCAGTGACCAAAACTAGCGGGATACAAGCCCCGCCCTTTAGGGCGGCTAACTGTGCTATTTTAATAAGAGTAGCTAGGCTTTTATCAGTGTTGGTCCTGAGCT
>PXQH01000036.1 GCA_003022125.1 Cyanobacteria bacterium QS_8_64_29
CGCGGCGAGTAAAGTGAGGGCCGAGCTGCGCCAGTAAGGCCTGCCACTGCTTGCCCCAGCTTGATACGGTTATGGCGTCCATTGATTCTCTGGTAGGCGACCCCTCGATTGCCCGCCACTGACATTATAGAGCCAATCCGCTACTGTAGTATTAGGCCGGGTGCGCTGCACGCGCGCGGCTTTTGGCAGCTTCGCAATCGGCTGCAATCTGGGCCTTGAGCGCCTCTAGCGAGTCGAACGAGCGCTCGGGCCGCAGGAAGGCAGCCAGCTTGGCGGTCAGGGTCCGGCCGTAGAGCTCGCCGCGCCACTCGAGCAGGTGAACCTCGACGGTGGGGGCAGTACCGCTGACGGTGGGGCGCTCGCCAACATTCATGACCCCATCGCGCGGGGCGTCCTCGGGCAGATCGGCGCCGCTCAGGCGCACGTAGTAGACGCCGTAGCGCGGCAGGACTTTATCGGCCGGAACCGCCAGATTGGCGGTGGGAAACCCGATGCTGCGGCCGCGCTGCTCCCCCGCTACGACCGGTCCCGTTAGGTGGTAGGGGTAGCCCAGCAGCCGATGGGCCTGCTCGAGCTCGCCAGCGGCCAGCGCCCGCCGGATGCGAGAGCTACTGATGCGCTCGCTGCCGGTGGCGGCAAGCGAGGCAATGCTGACGGTGACGCCAGCACGCTCGGCGATCGCTTGCAGCTGGGTAGCAGTGCCGCTGCGGTTGCGGCCAAAGCGGAAGTTCTCGCCTACGCCAATTTGGGTCGCCTGCAGCTGTGACAGCAAAATCTGCTCGACGAACTGCTGCGGGCTGAGCGCTGCCAGCTCCGCACCGAACGGCAGCAGCACTAGCTGCTCGATTCCCAGCTGCTCCAGCATGGCAACCTGCTCGGCCAGCGGCGTCAGCAGCGGAATTGGCCGGCCGCTAAAAAAGGCTTGCGGGTGGGGCTCGAACGAGACGACCGTGGCGTAGGGACGGCTGGCGCCCGGTTGGGGCTCGCAGCAGTTGTCTGGAGCCGCGCGCGCGCTCGTAATGGGGTGCAGCACTTGCTGGTGCCCGCGATGGAGCCCGTCAAAATTGCCGAGCGCGATCACGGTCGGCGTCCGGACCGAAGCAGTCGAGCGTGCGATCCACACAGTTCGCCCTCCGAGGGACGATCGGCATCAGCGCGAGGGCTCGCGTTGCAACAGCCATTGCGCCAGCCCAGGGGCCCAGCGGTAGAGGGCGGCCGCCAGCGCGCCCGATCCCACCACCGTCTCGGGCCGGCGATCGCGAACCGCCTGCCAGATGGCGCGTGCGACCGCATCGGGATCGCTGGCCATGGGGGAGTTCAGCGCGCTATCGGTCTGCTGGCGCTGGCACTCGATGGCCTGGCCATCCTGGCCGCGGAAGGCGGCCCGCTCCCGAAAGGCGCTGCGCGTCACGCTGGGATGGACGCTGCAGACCCGAATCCCCTGGGGCTCTAGCTCCAGGCGCAGGGCTTCGGTTAGCCCGGTGACGGCGTACTTGCTAGCGGTATAGGCGGCCATGTTGGGCAGCGGCATTTTGCCGCCAATGGAGCCGACATTGACCAGGGTGCCGCTACCGCGCTCCAGCCAGTGCGGCAGCAATGCCTGGATGGTGTGGAGGTAGCCCCAGAAATTGGTATCGAACAGCTGCTGCCAGTCTTGGTAGCTGGTGCTGGCTGCGGGGCCCATCAGGCAGGTGCCGGCGTTGTTGACCAACACATCCACCTGGCCGGCATGGGCCAGGGCCCGCTCGATTAGAGCGCCCGCGGCCTCGCGATCGCGGATGTCGGTGGGGACGGCCAGAGCGCTGCCGCCCTGCTGGCGAATTTGGGCTGCCAGGGCCTCCAGCCGCTCGGGTTGCCTTGCGGCCAGTACGATCCCATATCCGTGGCGCGCAAAGCGCAGGGCCGTGGCCCGACCGATGCCTTGAGAGGCTCCGGTAATCAGGACAGTTGCCACAGCGAAGCTGGCTCCTTAAGTGCGACTGCCCTTTTTGGCGGCTCGCTTTTGGCGTTTTTTGTCGGCTTTAGCGCGTTTTTGAGCCGCTTCGGCCGCCTGACGCTGGTGTTCGCGCTCTTCCTCCAGCTTGGTGAGGTAGTAGTCGTAGCCGCCCTGGTAGTCGATCAGCTCGCCATCGCGGATTTCGACAATGCGGTTGGCGACCTGGGAGATGAGGTAGCGGTCGTGGGAGACGATGGCGATGGTGCCCTCGTACTGCTGGAGCGCGCTCTCGAGGCGCTCTTTGGCGGGGATGTCGAGGTGGTTGGTGGGCTCGTCTAGCAGCAGCAGGTTGGTAGGCTGCAGCAGCACCTTGGCCAGCGCGACCCGCGCCTTCTCGCCGCCGCTGAGCGCTTCGATGCGCCTAAAGGCCGAGTCGCCGCTAAACAGAAACTGGCCCAGCAGCGAGCGCACGTCCTGGTCGTTCCAATCCGGGACTTCGTCGTGGATGGTGGCTTTGATGGTTTTGTGCGGCTCGAGCGCCTCGGCCTGGTTCTGCTCGAAATACGCCGGGTAGACATTGTAATCGCCCAGTTTGGCCGTGCCGGCATCGGGCTGCTCGAAGCCCATCAGCAGGCGCAGCAGCGTGGATTTGCCCGCGCCGTTGGGCCCCAAAAACGCTGCCCGATCGCCGCGCTCGATACGCAAGTTGGCCCCAGCAAACAGGGGCCGCTCGCCGTAGCTGTAGTGCAGGTCCTCGATCAGGGCCACTTCGCGGCCGCTGCGCGGTGAGGGCGGAAACGCAAAGCGCGGCTGCTTGCGCTCGGCAACCGGGGCAGCCACCCGCTCCATTTTCTGTAGCTGCTTCTCGCGGCTTTTGGCCTGCGAGCTGCGGGCGGCGCTGGCACGAAATTTTTCGATGAAGGCTTGCTGGCGGGCAAGCTCCTGCTGCTGGCGCTCGTAAGCCGCCTGCTGGGCCGCTTGCGCTTGGGCTTTTTGTTCTAGGTAGGCCGAGTAGTTGCCCAGATAGGTCGTCGAGACGCCGCGCTCGGTCTCGACGATGTGGGTGCAGAGGCGATCGAGAAACGTGCGGTCGTGGGAGACAACGACCATGGGGATCTTGAGCGCCTGCAGGTAGGCCTCCAGCCATTCGATGGTCTCGAGGTCCAAGTGGTTGGTGGGCTCATCCAGCAGCAGAATGTCGGGGTCTTGCAGCAGAATCTTGCCCAAGCTCATTCGCATCTGCCAGCCGCCGCTAAAGGCCCCCACGCGGTGATCGCCATCGGCCGCCTCAAAGCCCAACTCCGGCAAGATTTTGTCGATTCGGGCCTCGAGGCTGTAGCCGCCGAGCGACTCGAACTCCCGCTGCAGCCCATCCATTTTTTGGATGGCGGCATCGAGCTGCTCGGGGTCGGCGCTCGCCATCTCGGCTTGCACCTGCGCCAGGGCCTGCTGAGCGCGGTTGGCCTGCCCAAAAACCGTCCAGAGCTCTTGCTTGACCGTGCGCTCGGGATCGACTTCGAATTCTTGGGTCAGGTAGGCCGCGCGCGTATCGCTGGCGCAAACAACCCGGCCCTCGGTGGGCTCAATCTCGCCGGCGATGATGCCCAGTTGGGTGGATTTGCCCGAGCCGTTGATGCCCACCAGCCCCACGCGATCGCCGGGCTTGACTTCCCAGCTCACATCCCGCAGGACCGGATTGTTGGGATAAACTTTGCTGATGTTTTCCAGTTGCAGCATGCCGCTCGCTCGAGCGCGAATGGGGGCGCCATTGCGAAATCGCCAATAACCGGGTGCGGGAGGATTCGAACCTCCGACAAACGGATTAGAAGTCCGCTACTCTATCCCCTGAGTTACGCACCCGCAAGCGCCGCTAAAAGCGGTCGCATTGTAGCGGGCACCCAGGCAATGCGGCAATGGCGGTGCTCGGGGAGGCCGCGCGGTGCCGCCAGCCGCTAAGATGCAACCGGCAGTAACGCGATCAGGCGAGTCGCTCCCGCACGGCCATGAGCTCCCAAAAACTCTCGGATGCCGACAAGCAAGCAATCCTGGAGCAGTACCGCCAGCACAACGAGACGACCTCGACGCTGGCCAAGCGCTATGGCGTAAGCAACTCCACCATCAGCCGCTTGCTCAAAACCCACCTCTCCCGCGAGGAGTACCACACCCTCATCCGGCGCAAGCGCCGGGGTGGCGAGGCCGAGGCGGCTGAGGCCAGCGACAGTGCCGATAGTGATGATGCTGACCCCTACGCGGCCCTCTCGGAACTGGTGGGGGAAGACTTTGCCGCCTGGGACGATAGCGAGGACGACTTCGACGAGGAAAGCGGCAGCGAGGCGGAAGCGAGTTCTGCCAGCGAGGAGGTTGAGGAAGGGGACGTTCGCATCCGCGAGCTCTCTGAGGCCAACTTTCCCCAAACGTGCTATTTGGTCATCGATCGACGCTCGGGCGATCCCATCGCGCTGCCGCTGCGGGAGTTTAGCGAGCTGGGTAAGCTCCCGCCCCTGGAGCGCGATCACCCGACACTGCCTGTTTTTGACAGCCACAAAGTGGCGCGCCGCTTCTCCAAAAAGACCCAGCGCACCATCCAGGTGCCCGACAGCCAGCTCTTTTTCAAAGTGCGCTCGCAACTGGCAGCCAAAGGGATCGCGCGGCTGCTGCTCAACGGCCAGGTCTACGCGCTCTCATCGGGCTGAGCGCGCAGGTTTGGTAGCCTGCCGGTGGGGAAACAGCTGGAGGGCTCGGTCATGACAGCAAGCGAGGCACGCTACGGCGTGGTCATGGTGACAGCGGCCTCGCAAGCCGAAGGCGAGGCGATCGCGTCGGCGCTGGTCCAGCAGCAGCTAGCTGCCTGTGTCAGCCTGTCCCAGGTGAGCTCGATCTACACCTGGCAGGGCGAGGTCAACAACGAGCCCGAGTGGCAGCTGACCATCAAAACCGATCTGAACCAGTTCTCGCACCTAGAAGCCCGCATCCGGGAGCTGCACTCCTACGAGGTCCCCGAGATTATCGCGCTGCCCATTGTGGCGGGGTTGCAACCCTATCTGGACTGGATCGGCGAGACGGTGGCCCAGCAAGCCTGAGGGCAGCCGTTGCCGCTGGGGAGCGGCAGCGCTCGATCTAAAATAAAGGGCAACCCGCTTGGCGAGGATGTCGCGCGAGCGAGCGAATGGCCGTGACGCCCGAGTTCCGCGATCGCGTCCTAGCCTGGCTGGCCGATAACGTGCCAGCCAAGCGGCTGCAGCACATCCAAGGGGTGGAGCAGTACGCGCTGGCGCTGGCCCGGCAGCACGGCTTGGATGCCGCCCAGGCTCAAGCGGCGGGCTTGATGCACGATCTGGCCAAGTACTTCCCGCCGGATCGGCTGCTGCAGATGGCCGAGGCGGAAGGCTTGACCATCGACCCCATCTGCCGGCGCCATCCGCACTTGCTTCATGCTGATGCCAGCGCCATTGTGGCCCGCGATCGCTTCGGCGTGCGCGATGGGCAAGTGCTTGAGGCCATTCGCAACCACACACTGGGCCGCCCGCAGATGGATGCGCTCAGCTGCGTCGTGTTCGTCGCCGATGCCCTAGAGCCCAATCGCGGCCAGAGCGCGGAGCTAAAAGCGATGCGCGCAACGTGCCAGCAGGATCTGATCCGGGGCGTGCGCCAGAGCTGCGACTACAGCATCCGGCAGCTGCTGCAAGCCGGACGCCCCATCCACCCGCAAACGGTGGCCGCGCGCAATTGGGCGCTCGAGTGCTCGCGCCAACAGCCTCGCGAGGCGGTTGCAACGCCCTAGGCCAAGGAGGGCCATGCCATCAGCCGTTCCTAGCGACGATCCCCAAAAGGGGGCTGCCCCCAGCAGCGAGCGCGCGCACGCTTCGCCCCAGCCAGGAAGTGAAGGGGCCGGTCTCGAGGCCAGCGAGCGGCTTGCCTGGACCATCGCCCGCGCCGCCGATGAAGCCAAAGCCAGCGACATCGTGCTGCTGCGCGTCAACGAAGTCTGCTACCTGGCCGATTACTTTGTCCTCGGCAGCGGTAGCTCCAAAACGCAGGTGCGGGCCATATCCGATGCCATCCAGGCGCGGGTGGCCTCGCAGCTCGCCCAGCAGCCCGTGCGGCTGGAAGGCGAATCCGAGCGCAGCTGGATCGTGCAGGACTACGGCGACGCGATCGCCCACATTTTGCTCCCGCAGGAACGGGATTTTTACAATATAGAAGCCTTCTGGGGCCATGCCGAGCGCATCGATTTTGTCCCCGGCGTTGGGGGCTAGGCCAGGCCCGATCCATGCCAGAGCCCTTTGCCGCTTCTGCCTGTCCCGTTCCGGAGCAGCAGCAGCCGCTAAATGAATACGAGCGCCTCAAGGCGGCCTGGCTGTTTCGCTGGGCGACCTTCAGTCGCATCCGGTACGCGCGCAAGCTGTTAGGAAGCGCCTGCTGCGGCACTTTGCTGGCTAGCCCGCTGGTGGCAGCTAGCTTTCCGCCCGCAACGGCCCCCGGCCAGTTCCTGCTGGGGAGTGCTGCCGGGGGCGAAGTCTTGGTTCTGCTGCTGGTAGTGCGGCTGTATCTGAGCTGGTCCTACGTACGCACCCGCCTGAGCAAGGCGCGCGTCCCGTACGAAGAAACGGGCTGGTATGACGGCCAAACCTGGCAGAAGCCGCCCGAGACAGTCGCGCGCGATCGCTTGGTCGTTACCTACCAAATCGCGCCCATCCTGTCGCGCCTGCAAGCCACCTTTGCTATTCTGGCGCTACTGTTGGGCGCCGGGACGCTTGCGTGGCTGCTCTCATTCGGCGATTGAGCGGGAGGCAGCGCATGCCAAACAGCACGAATAAAGCCAAGCGTGTGCAATCGCCGCCGCTAGAGGTGCGGCTGTTGCGGGAGGGAATCGGCGAGTCGGCGCACCGCGTCCAGGCCACAGTTTGCGACGACCGAGGGCGCCTGCTGTCGCTGGCAGGCAACGCCGACGCCAGCACCTTCGCCCGCTCGACGCTCAAACCCTTTCAGGCGCTGTCGTTGCTCGCCACTGACGCGCTGGATTCCTACTGCCTGGGCGATCGCGACTTGGCGATCGCCTGCGCCTCCCACAACGGGGCGATCGCCCAGGCGCGCCAAGCCTTCAACATCCTCTGGCGCGCCGACATCGACCCCAGCGAGCTGCAATGCTCGACGCCACCGGGCAAGCAGAGTCCGCTCCAGCACAATTGTTCGGGCAAGCACGCCGCCATGCTGGCAGCCTGCCAGTACTGTGGCTGGCCGCTGGGCACCTACCTGCGCCCGCAGAGCAACGTCCAGCAATTCATATTGCGCAAAGTCGCCGAGCTGCTGCGCTTGCCGGCGGCCGAGCTGCTGGGGGTCCGCGACGATTGCGGCGTACCCACCTACTGCCTGCAGCTGTCGCAGCTCGCCACCCTGTATGCCCACCTATCCGCCGGCGACAACCTCTACCTGGAGCGCATGGCGCGTGCCATGGTGCACCACCCCGATGCGATCGCGGGCGAGGGGGAATTCGATACCGAGCTCATGCGGCTGAGCGGTGGCGAGCTAGTCAGCAAAGCTGGGGCCGAGGGCGTGCAGTGCGTCGGCCGCTTGGGCGAAGGCATGGGGCTGGCCGTCAAGGCAACCGATGGGGCCAAGCGAGCCAAGACGGCAGCGACCGTTCACCTGCTCAAGCAAATGGGCTGGCTCAGCCCCGATGCGGCCGAGGCGCTGGCAGAACGCTTCCAGTTGCTGGGCGAGCACAAGCGCCTGGAGGTCGCAGGCGAGCTGTCCCTGCTCTAGCCACCAGCCGTTAGTTGTAACTGCGGTCACTTTCGACTAAAATGGGGGATTGCGCTGCGGGATAGAGCAGCCTGGTAGCTCGTCGGGCTCATAACCCGAAGGTCGGTGGTTCAAATCCACCTCCCGCTACTTTGAGTGCCCCCCACCAGTCCTGCCCGCCTGAAGGTGGGCAGGACTTTTGCCATACCAGGCAGGGTAGGATGGGCTGCAACCGCGTCTTGCTCCCGCCATGGTCGCCATACGCAGCAAACCCTTTTTGGTGGGCGGCATCGGCCTCTCGGTCGTTGCCTGGTTGGGCGCGAGCTGGCAGGGGCTGCTCGTGCCGGATGGCTGGAGCTTGCTGGCCCCAGTCGCGCTCGGGGCGGGCGCTTGGTGGTGGCGCCGCCATCAGGCCCCATCGCAACCGGCTGCCCCCCAGCCAGAACGGCCGGGGCGAGAGCAAGCCGAGCGCGCCATCGCCACCGCTCAGGCAACGCTGTCGCAGCTAGAGGCCGAGGCCGAAGCCCCCCAGACAGCCGCAGCGCAGCAGGCCCTAGAGCGCTTGAGCGATGAGCTGACGCGCACGCAGCTGCGCGTCGCCGTCACTGGCGGCAAGCGAGCCGGCAAAACCTGTTTGGTGCAGGCCCTGGCCGACTGCCATTTCCCGGCGTGCCCGCCGCTGCAATGGGTGGAGACGGCGCCGCTGCTAGGGGATGCCGCCAGCGAGGCGGCCGCTTGGGAGCGCGCGATCGCCTGCGATGCGGTCGTATTCGCCACCGACGGGGACCTGTCGGCCTCGGCGTGGGTACAGCTGCGGCAGCTGCGTGCGGCGCAACTGCCAGTGCTGCTGGCACTCACCAAGCGCGATCGCTGCGCGCCCGAGGCGCGAGCGCAGCTCGTGCAGCATTTGAGCCAGCAGGGCCGCGAGCTGGTGGCCGAGGGCAGCATTGTCACGGTTGCGGCTGCCCCAGAGCCCATCCAAATCCGGCGCTACCGGGCGGATGGGTCGCTGCAGCAGGATTGGGAGCAGCCAGCGGCCGAGGTGGTTGAGCTGCGTGATCGCCTGGCGCAGCTGCTGGGCCAGCAGGGCCAGCAGCTGGTGTGGGCAACGGTGGCGCGCTCGGCCCAGCGCCTGCAAAGCGAGCTCAAGCCCCAACTGGATGCGAGCCGGTGCGCGCGGGCGCTGCCGGTGGTGGAACGGTACCAATGGCTGGCCGCCGCTACGGCCTTTGCCAATCCGGTGGCGGCGCTGGATGTGATGGCCTCAGCCGCCATTAGCGCGCAGGCGATCGCCGATTTGGGCGCGATCTACCGGCAACCCTTTTCTGCATCGCAGGCCAAGGTGGCAGCGGCCGAGATCGGCAAGCTCTTGGTGAGCTTGGGCTTGGTCGAGCTCTCGACCCAGGCCGTTGGCAGCCTGCTCAAAGGCCACGCGGCAACTTATGCTGCCGGCGGGCTGGTGCAGGGGGTCAGCGCCGCTTACTTGATGCGCCTGGTCGGGCTGAGCCTGATTGACTACTTCCAGAGCCAACCCATCGATTGCCAGGCCCGCAATCCGCTGGATCTCGAGGCGCTGGGTCGCCAGCTGCAGCGCACGTTCCGGCAAACGCAGCGCGGAAGCGCTTTGAGCGCGTTCGTCCGCCAAACGGCGACCTACCTATTGCCCCGCGCGATCACGCCGCAGTCCGAGTAAGCTGCCATGGCCGAGTTGCGCGAGAGCCGGCCCGCCCAAGAAGCTCACATCCAACGCGCGCGCGCCAGCTTGCAGCGGCTCCTGTCGCGCTACGCGCGCCTGCGCCGCCAAAGCGATGCGCCTCCCGAACTGCAAGCCACTGCCGATGAAGAGCTGCGCTCGCTGCAATCGGCCTCGGACAAGCTAGAAGGCCGGGTGGTGCGGCTGGCGGCGTTCGGGGTGGTCGGCCGCGGCAAGTCGGCCCTGATCAATGCCTTGCTGGGGCGGGCGGTCTTTGAGACGGGCCCGCTACACGGCGTTACCCGCTGGCCGCGCTCGGTCCGCTGGACGCCGCCCAGCGGGAAAGTCCAGCTCGAGTTGGTCGATACGCCTGGACTGGATGAGATCGAGGGGCAACAGCGGGCGCAAATGGCGCTGGAGGTGGCGTGGGACTCGGACCTGATCCTGTTTGTGACGGCTGAGGACCTGACGCGCACCGAATACCAAGCCCTGAACGAGCTGCGCCAAGCCCAGAAGCCGCTGCTGCTGGTGCTGAACAAAGCCGACCTCTACCCCAATGCTGATCGCAGCACCCTCTACCGGCAGCTGCAGCAGCTGGGCAGCGGGCGCGAGGGCCAGCGCTTGCAGCGCGTGCTGACCGAGCGCGAGATCGTCACGGCTGCTGCCGATCCGGCACCCGTGCCGGTGCGCGTCGAACGTTCCGATGGGACCACCACCTACGAGTGGGAGGCCCCGCCGCCGCAAATTGGCGAGCTGCAGCAAACCATCCTGCAGGTGCTCAACCGCGAGGGCCGCTCGCTGCTAGCGCTCAACGCCCTGTTTCGCGCCCAGGGTGCCGAGGCGCGGATTGCCGAGACAAGCGTGCGCTCGCGCCAGCGCGAAGCTGAGGCGCGGATCTGGACCTACGCCAAATACAAAGCGCTGGCCGTGGCGCTCAACCCCATTGCCGGGGTGGATGTGGTGGGGGCAACGGCAGCTGACTTGGCGCTCATCCGCACCCTGGCGCGCCTGTACGAGCTCCCCATGACCCGCCACGAAGCCGGGCAGCTCTGGCGGCGCATTTTGGGCAGCTCGGGGGGGGTACTGGCCGGCGAGCTGGGCGGCAGCGTCCTGCTGGGAATGGGCAAAAGCGGGACTTGGGCGGTGCCTGGCGGAGTGGCCGCCTACGGCAGCGCCGCGATCGCCCAAGCTGGCATTGCAGCTTACGGCACCTACGCCGTGGGGCGCGCCGCCCAGCGCTATTTGGCCCAAGGCGGCAGTTGGGGCCCGCTGGGGCCCAGCACGGTCATCCGCGAGATCCTTGATCGCGTCGATGCCGATGCCATCGTCTATCGGCTGCGACAGGAGCTAGGGCGGCAGCTGGGCTAGACCGGCTAGACGCCAATGCCCAAGCGGCCGGCCAGACTGGGACTGAGCGGGATCAGAGTGGCCAGCATCAAAAACAGTGCCAGCAGCCCCAGGGCCGCCCGGGCATCGTCGGGCTCGGTGATTTCGTTGAGGCTAGGACGCTCGGGGTTGCGCTGCAAAAACAGGATCAAAATCGCCCAGTAGAGCGGAATGGGATTGCTGGGGTTGATGAGCGCCACAATGCCCAGCACTACTAGCGTGGCGACTGTGGCGCGGCGCGCCGTCTTGCGGCCGTAGATGGCCTGGACGACGCGACCGCCATCGAGCTGGCCCGCCGGCATCAAATTCAGGGCCGTCACGACCAAGCCCAGCCAGCCGATCGCCACCAGCGGGTGGATGTCCACCACGCTCTGCTTCAGCGCCGAGCCTAATACCACCTTGGCCAGCGAGCCCACTAGAATGGAGCCCTGGAAAAACTCGGTAGGGACCTGAAACAGGCTGCCCGACTGCGACAGCCCCAGACCGGCCAGCAGCAGCAGCAGCGAGAGGATGCCGCCTGCCGCCGGGCCGGCCAGCGCAATGTCAAACAGGGCCGCGCGCGTGGGCAACAGCGACTCGAACCGCGCGAGCGCCCCAAACGATCCGATCTGGGCGCTGGGGATAAAAAACGGCACCCCCATGCGCAGGCTGTAGCGCCGCGCCAGGAAGCGATGGCCCAGTTCGTGGGCGCCCAGGATGGCCCAAAACCCCAAAGCAATGGGCAGGGGTTGGGCCCAGCGCTCGGGATGGGTAAAAAAGTCAAACCCGAGCAGGCGGCTGAAGGCTTCCAAACTCGTGGCCAACGACGCGACCAGCAGTACCAGGGCCAGGACCTTCTGCGGCGTTGTGGCCGGTTGGGGCTCGCGATCGCTGGGCAGGACGATGGCCACGGGCTTGCCCTCGGGGCTCTCAACCAAAAACAGCCGGTAGCGATCGCCGAACTGCGCTGCCAGTTTGTCCGCCAGCTCGGCGCGGACGGCCTCCGGATCGCCGCGCAAGTTGCCCTTGAAGATCGCGCCTTCGCGGTAGGGGACCGTCTCGGTGGCGTAGAAGGTGTTGATGCCGAAAATGCCGCGAATGGTTTCGAGGTCGGTTTCAGGGATGGGCGAGCCCTCGGTTGAGGATTGCGCCGGTTGGCCCGAGGCCGACTCGGCGGCCGACTCCTGGGCGGTCTCGCCGCCCTCGACCTCGCTCGAGTCCTGCTGTTGCAACCGTTGCGAGGCGCGCTCGCGCAGGATGGCCTCCTGGCCGGCCGCGCGCAAGCGCCGGCCCAAATAGATGTAGATCGCTGTCGCGGCCACCAACAGCATCAGCACGCCCACAATGTTGATGTAGATCCCCACCGACAGCAGCGCGAAAAACAGCAGCCAGGGGGCCATCAGCACCACCGACTGCAGCCAGGACAGGATACCGATGCGACCGTAGGGCCGGGCGCGAAAAAAGCCCCACGTCAAAAAGCCTATTGCCGCTAGCACCAGCAAGGCGGTCGCGATGCCGGGAGAACGTTCCAACATGGCGGCCTCGAATCGAGCTGCAGCGCCAGATCGGGGCGCGGCAGGATGGAGTTGAGCGCAAACCCTCGCCCCGGCGGCGGGCGGTAGGCAAGCGCCTGCCATTGTACCGCGCCCGCCGGTATCGGCCCGAGCAGGCTGCCCTGTTGCCGCTATTGGAGCTGCCCGATGACCTTTGCCATGCCCTCCCGCACGCGCGCCCAAGAATCCCGAGCCGCGATCGAGCGCATCTACGTCATCATGCGCCACCTGCTCATCCGCGGCCATTACCGGCCGGCCAGCGGTTCCGGTCTGGCCCTCAAGCAGGCGCTGATTACCCTCAGCCCCGAAATTTACGGCTCCATCGGCGATCCCGAAAAAGTCGAGCTCAACGGGCTGGCTTACGTCATCGAGCGCTTGCCGTGCGGAATCGCCGCGTGCCGCTTTGTCAAGCTCGTGGCGGCTGAAGGCTACAGCCAATCGGGCTTTGAAACCATCGTGCCGGCCAAGCGCCGGCGCAACTGCTATCGGCTCGACGAGGAGACCATGCTGATCGAGATCGCGCGCGGGCGCAGCGAGATCTACGATTTGCTAACGCATTTGACCTTTATGTACCTCGAGGCTGACAAGATCAAAGCGCATGCGCTTGATGAAAACCACCAGCCGCGGCGCGAGTGGCTCAAGCTGGAAGAAATCGTCACTGGGAGCAGCGCCCAGGAACCGGCCTCAGTCGCCGATGAGACCGAGCTCAAAGAGCGCGCCTTCTCCTATGTCAGCACGCTGGTGGGGCGCACCTTTGAAGAAACCGGACAGGCCTACCGCCGCTTCGCCCAGGGCGGATCGCGCCACAACGGGCTGTTCCCCATCGTCTACTGGCTGGGGCGCATCGCCATGGCCGAGGAGCAACAGCAGCAAGAGCGCCAAGTCACCTTTAGCCCCACGCTGCGCGAGCGCATCGGCCACCACATCCACGGCGAGCGGTGGGCACACGACATCCAGGCGTTTCTGAGAGAAGCCGGGCTGTGGGAGCGACCGCTCCACCTCATTAGCGCCAATTTGCACAGCATCCGCAACTGCCTGTACGCGTGGGCGGCGCTGCAGCAGAAACTGGGTGCCGAGCAGACGATCGAGGATCTGGCGCGCGAGCTGAGCCTGCCCGAGAACGAGCATCTCAATCAGGAGGTGCGCGCGTTCGCGCGCGAGCGCGGCATGGACGAACTCACCGATCGCGCCGAGACCAACGTTCAGGTGCAGGTATTCGATACGGCCCAGCTCGAGCCGGCTTGGCTGCCGCCCGAGCTGCGCCTGAGTGCGCCAGGGGGGGAGCGCGATCGCCCGGTGCTGCTGGTGATGGACTATGCCTTTGGCGAGCAATCCTTTGAGCTGGTGGACGAGCTGCTCAAGCCCTACAAAGGCAATGGGAGGGCCGAGCCGCTCAACCTCAAATCAATTTCGGTCATGGGCAAAGCGGGGACCCTCGTCGGCGACAAAGGCGACTTGATGCTGCCAACCGCGCACGTGTTTGAAGGCAGCGCCGATAACTATCCGCTCCAGAACGACTTCACGCCGGAGGACTTTGCCGGCGAGGGGTTGCCTGTGCACCGAGGCACCTTTGTCACCGTGCTGGGGACCTCGCTGCAAAACGCCGACATTCTGGATTATTTCAAAAGCTCGTCTTGGAACGCGATTGGCCTGGAAATGGAGGGAGCGCACTTGCAGAAAGCCATCCAGGCGGCCTCGCAAGTGCGCCAGAGCATCGACCGCAACGTTACCTTGCGCTATGCCTACTATGCCTCCGACAACCCGCTGGTGACCGGTAGCACGCTCGCTTCGGGGAGCTTGGGCCAAATTGGCGTCAAGCCGACTTATTTGATCGCGCGCAAAATTCTGGAGCGCATTCTGGGCGGGGCAGCCACCGACACCGGTGCTGCCACCCCCTCAGGCGATGGCGCGGCAGCCACCTCCGACTGGGCCGCTCCCTCGCTGCGCTCCTCAAGCTAGAGCGTTCTCATTTTTGATGGAAGGCGATCGCGCCGGCCTGAGCCTGCCAGTAGGCATTGGCCGGTGGCGCCCGTCGGCGCTCGCACGGGTAAACCTTGTAAGCGCTCGCGGCCGCGCTGGCGGCGCGCACCACAGCCCCATCGGGATCGGCGAGTGCGGCTTGCAGTGACGGAATGACCTCAGCCGTGGGGATTCGCCCTAGCGCGCGGATGGCACTGCGGCGGACGGTTGGGTTGGGGTCGCGGGCCAACGCTTGCAACAGCGCGATCGCCTGCCGCACGAGCGGCGTCACTTTGCGCTCGGCGCTCAGCAGCTCCAGCGCGCGGGCCAGTCCCTCGCGCACGCCAGGCTCCGGGTGGTAGCGGTACCGGCTGGCTTGCGGGATGCGGGCCGCGTTGCCCGATTGCCCCCAAGCCAGCAGTTGCTCCCGCAGCGAAGGAGCGGCGGGGCGTTCCGGGGCTGGCGAAGCAGCCGGCGGGGCCTGCTCGCGCAGCTGCCGTTGGGCAGCCTCGAGTTGGGATTGCAGGTGTTGGCTGCGCTCGAGCTGACCTCGATACTGCCGCTCCCGTACCTGCAGCGAGGCTTGCAAGCGCTGGGCCTCGGCTTGCTGCTGTTGATACTGAGCCTGCAGCGCTTGGGTGGCTTCGCGCACGCGCGCCTCGTTGGCCTGGTTCAGCCGCTCGATCTCGT
Organism: Cyanobacteria bacterium QS_8_64_29; assembly: GCA_003022125.1. Lineage (NCBI taxonomy): Bacteria > Bacillati > Cyanobacteriota > Cyanobacteria bacterium QS_8_64_29. Next base: position 14,939 of record PXQH01000036.1, read on the forward strand.
TTTGATGGGCCTGGATGAGCTGCTGCCGCCGCTGCGCGAACCGCCGCTGCATGAGCGCGGCCGTAACGGCACCGCCGGCGGCGCCCCCTAGCAGCAGCATTAGCCAGTTGGCCACGGGAATCGCGCTCCTGTTGCGCCCGCTTGCTTCGGGGTCCATCCTAAAACGGGACTGCCTTAAACGGGACTGCCTTGGCGCGGCCGCGATCGCCTACAGTGGAAAGCAACGCGCGCCGGGATACCGATGGCAAACGTGGCAGTCGTGGACTACGGCATGGGCAACCTGCACTCGGCCCGCAAGGGGCTGGAGCGGGCCGGTCTGACCCCCGAGGTAACGGATTCGGGGGCTGCCATTGAAGCAGCCGATGCCGTTGTCCTGCCGGGGGTGGGCTCGTTCGACCCGGCCGTGCGCGCGCTGCGATCGCAAGGCTTGGTAGCGCCCATCGAGCGGGTCATTGCCGCCGGCACCCCTTTTTTAGGCATCTGCCTGGGCATGCAGGTACTGTTTGAAGGTTCCGAGGAAGGCAGCGAGCCCGGTTTGGGCTTGGTGGCCGGCACGGTGCGCCGCTTTCGGCGCGAGCCGGGCCTGGCCATTCCGCACATGGGCTGGAACGAGCTGCAGTTGGCGCAACCCCACCATGCCCTGTGGCAAGGCCTGCCCGAGCGGCCCAGCGTTTATTTCGTTCACTCTTACTACGCCGTACCCCGCGACGCCAGCACGCAAGCGGCCACCACCCAGCACGGCTCGCAAACGGTAACGGCCGCGATCGCCCGAGCCAACCTGATGGCGCTACAGTTCCATCCAGAGAAGTCATCCGGCATCGGCCTGCAAATTCTGGCCAACTTCGCAAGCGGCGTTCGGGCTCAGGTCGCGGCGTAGGGGGTCGCGATGGCTTCGTTGGCCGCCGCCTGCGCGCCATCGCTTCTTGAGGCGGCGTACAGCACCATCGTTGTGGTGGGATTGCGCTGGAAGCCCAGGCGCTCGTAAAAGTCTTGCTGGTAGGTAGTCATCAAATAAACTTTCTCCACCCGCTGCAGGCGCGGATGGCGCAGCAGCACCTCGACCAGCTCGCGACCGATGCCCAGTCCGCGGTACTCGGCGCGCACGACCACATCCCACAGCGTGGCCCGATAGATGCCATCGGAGGTGGTGCGGGCAAAGCCGATCAGCTGCCCCCCGTTCCAAACGCCGACAACGGGGTGGCTGTTGGCAACCGCAATCTCTAGATCCCCAATGCTGCGGTCTTGGGCCCAAAACGCGCTGTCCTGCAATAGGGATTGCAGCTGATGCAGATCGAGAGCAGCTTTATCGCTGCCCTCGTAGGTACAAAATGCAATCTGGCGGCGTTCCATGGCTGCTCCGCCTGCGGCTCGGGCCGCGTTCGCTGGTACTGGCGATCTTAGTCGAGCGAGCGACTGAGCCGGGCGGCCCCCGCTGCTCGGGGACCGTCGCTAGGGGCGATGGGTTGCCCCTGCCTAAACCTCAGCAGGTTGAATCTCGATTTTTTTGCGGCGCTTATCCATCCGGCGGAAGGTGACGACGCCATCTTTGAGGGCAAAGAGGGTGTCGTCGCCGCCGCGGCCGACATTGCTGCCGGGATGGAACTTGGTACCGCGCTGGCGTACCAGGATGTTGCCTGCCCGGACGGCTTCGCCGCCCAAGCGCTTGACGCCCAAGCGCTTGGCGTTCGAATCCCGACCGTTGCGCGTGCTGCCAGTTCCCTTTTTATGCGCCATGGTTGCTGCTCCTTGCGCTTGGCGTTGCTATGACGAGGCGGCCTCCGCTGCCGCCGCTTCTGCCGAACTAGCAGTAGGGGCTGCCTGGTCGGATTGGTCCTCGCTGGCTGCCGAGGCCAGCACCGACCCATTGTGGCGGATGGCCCCCACCCAAAAACGCGTCGTCTCCTGCCGATGGCCGTGCTTGCGGTGGTAGTTCTTCTTGGGCTTCATTTTATAAACAACCACCTTGCGCCCGCGAAAGTGCTGCATGACGTGGCCCTCGACGCTCGCCTCGGCAACGTAGGGCTGGCCGACGGTGGTTTCGCCGTCGTGGTTGACCAGCAGCACGCGATCGAGGGTGTAGGGTTGCCCGGCTTCGACCGGTAGTAGTTCAATGTCGTAGAAGTAACCGGGCTCGACGCACAATTGCTTGCCGCCGGTTTCGACGATGGCGTAAGTCATGGAATCGCTCTTGGCAAACGGCCGTACAGGTAGCAACCAAGTCCCCTTAATGGGGGCCATTGCTTTATCGATGCCTTGACCCAATCCGAGCCGGACGAGCAGACGCAACCTACTATTATCCGCAAACGAGGCAGGACTGTAAACCGACCGATCCCGACAACGGCCTCACCACTAACCCGCTTGCCTTTGCAAAATCGTTACATTTTTCGCCCGGCGCGCGCGCGCCCCATGCAGTAAGCGATACTGAAGGCGTTGCAATCCCACTGCCGCCCCGAACTCGCATGCTCGATCGCGTCTCGCCAGCCGACTGGCTGATTGGAGCAACCACCCCGGCGTTCCTCGCCGGCCTGATGGCCGCCCGGGGGCTGCAGCAAGCACTGCTTGCGGCTAGCGACGCCAGCCAAGAGCTGCTGCGCGGCGAACGCTTGCCCGTGCAATCCGAGCTGGTGACCGAGCGCGACGACCGCCAGGGCTAAGCCAATGCGCTCGGCAGTCAGTACAATCGCTGGTTGCAGCTGCTCTCGCCCGCCTAGCGCCTATCTTTTATGAGTGCCTTGCGCCCGTCACTGCGGCAGGCCGATAGCCAGGCTTTCTCGGATAGCTTTCTCCAGCGGCGCCTGGCGCTGGTCGAGCGGCTTTGGGAGTCCGTGCTGCACTCGGAGTGCGGGCAAGAGCTGCTCGATTTGCTCGAGCAGCTGCGCGCGATGCGATCGCCGGAGGGGCAAGCGACCGAGCTTCCCGAATCGGCCGAGACCATCGAGCAGCTCGATCTGACCTCGGCCATCCGTGCGGCCCGGGCCTTTGCGCTCTACTTCCAGCTCATCAATATCGTCGAGCAGCACTACGAACAGCGCCACCAAAAGCGCTCGCGCCGTGCTGCACCGCGGATGTCGGGTGAGGACAGCGCCACCGACGGCAACGGCCCTGCCGGCGAGGCCGAAGCAAGCGCCACTGGCAACCGCAAGCAAGAAGCCGGCACCTTTGACTGGCTGTTTCCCTACCTCAAGCGCGCCAACGTGCCGCCCCAGCGGCTGCAGCGGTTGCTCGATCAGCTCGATATCCGGCTGGTGTTTACAGCCCATCCCACCGAAATCGTGCGCCAGACCATCCGCCAAAAGCAGCGGCGGATCTCGGGGCTGTTGCAGCAGCTGGATCGGGCCGAGGCTAACCTGACGGCCCTGGGGAGCAATGCCACAGAAGAGGCCGATGCCGCTACCGAGCAGCTCACCGAAGAAATCCGCCTGTGGTGGCGTACGGATGAGCTGCATCAGTTCAAGCCCGCGGTCTTGGATGAGGTGGACTACGCGCTCCACTACTTCCAAGAAGTGCTGTTCGATGCCATTCCCGAGCTCTCGGCGCGCCTGCGGCGGGCGCTTCAGGCTTCGTTTCCGCAGCTGCGCCCGCCGCCCAACCAGTTCTGCCGCTTCGGGTCGTGGGTGGGGGCCGATCGCGATGGCAATCCGGCCGTTACCCCATCCGTCACCTGGGAAACGGCCTGCTACCAGCGGGAGTTGGTGCTGGAGAAATACATTCGCTCGGTGCAGGAGCTGCGCACGCTGTTGAGCGTGTCGCTGCAGTGGAGCGAGGTTTTCCCCGAGCTGCTGGACTCGCTAGAACAGGACCGCATTCAGCTGCCGTCGGTTTACGAGCAGCTAGCCGTGCGCTATCGGCAAGAACCCTATCGGCTCAAGCTGGCCTACATCCAAAAGCGCCTGGAAAATACCCGTGATCGCAACCGGGCCTTATCGCGCGAGACCGAGCGCTCGAGCGCCCCACCCGATGCCTCGGCCGCCTATGCCTCGGGCGAGCAGTTTCTAGCCGAGCTGCAGCTCATCCAGCGCAACCTGGCCGAGACGGGCCTGCGCTGCCGGGACCTGGAGCGCTTGGTCGCCCAGACCGAAATTTACGGGTTCAACCTGGCCGAGCTGGACATGCGCCAAGAATCGGCGCGCCATGCTGAGGCGATCAGCGAGGTGGCCCAGTACCTGCAAGTGTTGCCCCGCCCCTACCCGGAGCTCACCGAGGCCGAGCGGACGCAGTGGCTGGTGGCCGAACTGCAAACGCGCCGCCCGCTCATCCCGGCCGAGATGCCGTTTTCGGAAGCGACCTGCGAGACGATCGAGACGTTTCGCTTGCTACGGCGGCTGCAGCGCGAGTTCGGCATTGCCATCTGCCGCACCTACATCATCAGCATGACGCGGGCCGCCAGCGACATCCTGGAGGTGCTGCTGCTGGCCAAAGAGGCGGGCCTCTACGACCCGGCCACAGGGGCCAGCAGCCTGCAAGTGGTGCCGCTGTTCGAGACGGTGGGCGACCTGCAAGGGGCCCCCCAGGTCATGCAGTCACTGTTCGAGCTGCCGCTCTATCGGGCCTGCCTGGCGGGCGGATACGCGCAGCAACAGGCGAGCGCGCACGAGGCGGTCAACACGCTGGCGCCCAACCTGCAAGAGGTCATGCTGGGCTACTCCGATAGCAACAAGGACTCGGGGTTCCTCAGCAGTAACTGGGAAATTCACAAAACCCAAAAGGCCCTGCAGCAGTTGGCCGAGGGTTACGGCATTGCCCTGCGCATCTTCCACGGCCGAGGCGGCTCGGTAGGGCGCGGGGGCGGACCGGCCTACGAAGCCATCCTGGCCCAGCCCAGTGGGACCATCAACGGTCGCATTAAAATCACCGAGCAAGGGGAGGTGCTGGCCTCCAAGTATTCGCTCTCCGATCTGGCGCTCTATCACCTGGAGACGGCCTCAACGGCCGTCATTCAGGCGAGCTTGCTGGGCAGCGGCTTTGATGACATTTCTGACTGGAACCAGGTCATGGAAGATCTGGCAGCGCGATCGCGCCGCCAGTACCGCGCCCTGATCTCCGAAGATCCCGACTTTTTGGACTTTTTCCACGCCGTTACCCCCATCCAGGAAATCGGCCAGCTCCAGATCAGCTCCCGCCCGGCGCGGCGCCAAAGCGGCCAGGAGGATCTGGGCAGCCTGCGAGCCATCCCCTGGGTCTTTAGTTGGACGCAAGCACGCTTTCTGCTGCCGGCCTGGTACGGCGTTGGCACGGCACTGGACGGGTTCATCGCCCAAGCCCCCGAGGCCCGCGAGCGGCTGCTGCGCGATTTCTACAGCAAGTGGCCGTTTTTCAAAATGGCCATCTCTAAAGTGGAGATGACCCTGGCCAAAGTGGACCTGCAAATCGCGCGGCACTACATGCAAGAGCTGGCCCCACAGGCCGATCGCGAGCGCTTCGAGCGCGTGTTTGAGCGCATCGCCAGCGAGTACCACCTCACCCGGGACTGGGTGCTGCGCATTAGCGGCCACCAGCAGCTGCTGGACGACAACCCGGGGCTACAGCGCTCGGTACAGTTGCGCAATGGCACGATCGTGCCGCTGGGCTTTTTGCAGGTTTCGCTCCTGAAGCGATTGCGGCAGTACAACGATCGCGCGGCGGCGGGCACCATCAACTTTCGCTATAGCAAGGAAGAGCTGTTGCGCGGGGCCATCTTGACTATCAACGGCATTGCGGCCGGCATGCGCAATACGGGCTAGGCATGGCGCGGGCAAGGGGGCTCAAACGCGTTCTGGCGGGCGCGGCAACCCTCGCGGCCGCGGCTGGGGTGGGCGCCCTAGTCGGCGGGGGGCTTGCTCGGGCAGTGGATGCCGAGCGGGGGCAACTGGGCCGCTGGGTGGGCGGTGCCAGCGCGGTTGCGCTCGTTGCGGCTGGCGGGTACGCCCGCCACCGGTTCCAGCGGGCAGGCCCCGATAGCGAGGAATCGGTGCTGACGCCCCAGCAGCGGGAAGCGTTGCGCCGCTATCTGTTCGCGAGCGCCGCGCAATCGTTGCTGGAGCAAGCAGGTAGCCGCCACGCCCCAGCCCTAACGCCCGAGCGCGCCCGCACCCTACTGGCCTCGCTGGGCTGGTCCGAGCGCGACATCCAGCGCCTCGGGCGCGAGCTATGGGGCCGCCCGCCTCGCTAGCAGCCGCTAGGCCGCCTCCACGCTATGCGCCAGGGCTACCTCGCGCTCGTTCTGCACGCCCACTTGCCCTTCATCCGCCATCCGCCCGGGGATGGAGCCCTGGAGCAGCAGTGGCTGTTCCAGGCCATGACCGAGAGCTACATCCCGCTGCTGCGGGTCCTGGAGGGACTGGCCCAAGATGGCATCGACTTCCAGCTCACCCTGGGGCTGAGCCCCACCCTGGTGGCCATGCTGCGGGACCCGTTCCTGCAGCAGCGCTATGAGGCCTACTTGACGCGCTCGATTGAGCTTGCTGCCCGCGAGAGCCGGCACGGCGATCGCGACGCGCATCGCCGCTCGCTGGCGGCGCACTACGCGCGCGAGTTCCGCTGCATTCGCGCCACCTGGGAGAGCCACAACCGCGATCTGGTTGCTGCCTTTCGCCAGCTAGCTGCTGCCGACTACCTCGACATCATCACCTGTGCCGCTACCCACGGCTACTTGCCGCTGCTGCGCGCGCACCCTGAGGCCGTGCGCGCCCAAATCGCGGTTGCCTGCCAGCATCACTGGCAGCATTTCGGCCAGCGGCCCAGCGGCATCTGGTTGCCCGAGTGCGGCTACTACGAAGGCCTGGAGCGCGTCCTGGCCCAGGCGGGATTGCGCTATTTCATTACCGAGGCGCACGGTCTCCGCCACGCGCGCCCGCAGCCTCCTGCGGGCATTGCCGCCCCCGTCTTGACCCCTGCTGGGATCGCCGCCTTTGGACGGGATCCCCAAGCGGCGGCGCAAGTCTGGTCCGCTCAAGAGGGCTACCCCGGTGATCCGGCCTACCGCGAGTTCTACAAAGATTGGGGCTGGGAAGCGCCCGAGCGCGACATTGCCCCTTACTTACTACCGGATGGCAGCCGCCAACCGCTGGGCCTCAAGTACCACCGCATCACCGGCCGCGGCGTCGATCTGGGGGCCAAAGCGCGCTACGATCCCGACCGGGCGCAGGCTCGGGCTGCCGAGCACGCTCGGCACTTTGTCGGCCAGCGCGCGCGGCAACTGCGGCAGTGGCACTGCTCCAGCCCTCATCCCCCCTTGGTGGTCGCCCCCTACGACGCCGAGCTGTTCGGCCACTGGTGGTACGAAGGGCCGCAGTTTCTGGATGGCGTCTTGCGCGCGTGCCACCGCCACGCTGGTGGCTGCCGCCCCATTCACTTGCACGATTACCTGCGCGCGCACCCCACCCATCCGGTTGCCCAACCGGCCCAATCGAGCTGGGGCGAGCGGGGCTTTCACGCCCGCTGGCTCGATGGCAGCAATGCCTGGCTGCATCGGCACTTGCACGCGGCTGCCGAGCGCGCGATCACGCTGGCGCAGCACGAGCCGGCCGATGAGCTAGCGCAGCGGGCCCACAATCAGGCTGCGCGGGAGTTACTGCTGGCTCAAGCTTCCGATTGGGCCTTCATCCTGCGTGCTGGCACCGTAACGACCTACGCCGAGCGGCGCGCGCGATCGCACCTGCAGCGGTTCCACAAACTGGCGCGCGACCTTCAAACCGAGCGCGTTGAAAAAGACTGGCTGGCCCACCTCGAAGCGCTGGACAATCTGTTCCCCCAGCTCGACTACCGGATCTACCGCTAGGCAGCCGCTCCACGCGGCCTACTCAGGCATTGCTACCCCTAGGTCGCTGGGAGGCACCTCTAATACCAATTTGAGCAGCGGATGCACGCTTCCCAAAGAAAATAACCCCCATATTGAGGGAATTTCGGAGATCAGAATCTAGTGCACAAGCCACGAGAATTGGTATGACCCTGTCCATGAGTAGGGGACCTCTATTTATTAACTAGATACCAGTTCGAGAGACAAAAAAACGCTACCTCTCGGTAACTCGATTGATGGTCAAGTATTGGATTAAACTACAATTTGGCGGTCTTAAACTGGTATGACATATTACTCATGGACAGGGTCAGGCATTGGCTGTATATT